>JAHDGC010000375.1:2270-7146 GCA_020627865.1 Saprospiraceae bacterium
CATAAAGCAAATATCTATTTTTCGCATTACTCATCTCAATTAAATCATCAACATCTTTATTGATGTAATTTTTTTTATACTTTCTCGGCAAATCTAATCCATTTAAATTTTCTACCGTTATAGCAAAATCGTACCGTAAGTAATTAATTAAACTTTTCCCTGCTAGTAAGTCATCTTTTAATTTTCCAATTTCCATATCAATGTCTTTGGCCGTATCAGACCCTGAAAGCCATTGTAGTATTAATTGATTTTCCCAGCTTGCATCTTGCATGAGCATATCCGGAACATTTTTAGCCCAAGTATAAAGCCAAGCGTCATCAATGTTTTTTGATAATTTATTAAAAACGATATGACCTGTTCCAACAGAAACTATAGTTAATTTATCTTCTCCTAAACTCCACTTAAATGGAAAACCTTTAAGCGTTGCAACCATCAATAACCTAAGGGCTGGATTATTAGCCATACTAACCCCACCATCAATGAATGGAGCATTAACATTGCCCCCAATCGGGATATTTTGTGGCTTAAAGTAAGAAGGTGCTGCGCAACTAGCCCTTACCATTTTCCATAATGGAATATTTTTATTCTTTCCTTTAGGACTGTCATAGAAAGTTCCCCCTGGATGGTTTATTACTGGCCAAATGGAGTTTGTATCAGCCCGTTTTGCTAAAATACATAAACCCGTTTTAATTTCGTGATCCCCTATCAATATATCTCCGAAAAATTCTTGTAATTTTTGGTTCAAATGTGAATCATCATAACTTGCTTTTAAGTATTTAATTGGTTCCCAAAAATTTCTCTTACCTTGAAAAATTTTAGCTCCTAATTCTAAATACTTTTCTTTGATTTCTTGAACAGAAAGCCCAATAGATAATGCTGCTGCAATGATCGAACCCGTAGATGTTCCACCAATTAAGTCAAAATAATCACATAGTCGAGTATTCGGATATTCTGATGCTATTATTGCTTCAATTTTTTCTAAGTATCCTAATGTGAGTGCACCTCTAATTCCCCCGCCATCTAATGACAAAATTCTTTTCACTCCGCTTTTGGGATCTAAATGTTCCTTTAATGTTTTCATTTTTCCAAGTTATTGAGTTATATAGCATCTATCCAAACGCCGAAGATTCTTGTCACACCCTATCTTTTCCAATCTCTACAAAAGCAACATCTTCCTAGAAACCCAAGCATCTCCTGTTTTCAACCCCAAGACATAAAGCCCTTTCGGCAAATGTTGCACATCCAATTGTTGTTGGTATTTTTGATGATAAATCTTTTCTGTAAAAACAATGTTACCAGTTGTATTTTGAATGCTAATTTCTGCCTCGTCAAGTTGGGCTAAATCCAATTCGATATGAAGAAAATTATGAGCAGGATTTGGCCATACATCAAACTGCAATACAGATGCAAGTTCCGTAATTTCTGAAAGTAAAAAAACGCCCGTCCCAGCAAGGCATTCGCCATCATAAGCATTTACTTCATAGGTTTCCTCTCCTGAAACGCCCAAGAAATTGCCGGTACCACTTTGCACCAATACGCCACCAACAAACCAATCATATTGGGTGTACCCTTCCGGCGCAAGCAAAATGTTATCTTCTAACGTAAGTTCTAAATCAACCGGCACGACATCACCACAAGAATCATTAAATACAATTTTGTAAACAATCCCATCATACAAATAACAACAGTAATGCTCCCCAAGATGATCTTCCCCGAAGGAAGTCAAAACATCACCGGCATTCGTCAGCAATTCTGTCACTTCATCATCCTTGTAGCCCCAGATTTTCCCAGAACAAATATCCCCGAAAAGGTAGGTTCCTGTTGCTTCTGGATATTCACTTCCTCTATAAACATAGCCGCCCGTTACCGAGCAATGGGTGAAACCCTGATGGTTGTATTCATAAATCGGAAAAGTTAATTCTCCTACATCATTGCAATTCCCAATATGTTGCGCACTCCCTTCATAGCAGCGCCAGCCATAATTTCGCCCGCCAGGATCACCCGCCGCCTCAAAATCAATCTCTTCCCATGCACCTTGACCGACATCGCCCAACCACATGTCGCCGGTTTCCCGATCAAAACTGAATCGCCAAGGGTTCCGCCAGCCATAAGACCAGATTTCATCCAGCGCACTTGCGTTACCGATTAACGGATTATCGGGAGGGATGGCATAGGGTTCATCTCCATCCACGTCTATACGCAACATCTTGCCCATAAACTCGCTAAGATTTTGTGCAAGCCCCAACGGATCATCCGCGGAGCCACCATCGCCCATTCCGATATATAAGTAGCCATCTGGCCCGAATTTTAAGCAGCCGCCATTGTGGTTGTTAAAGGGCTGCTCCAAGGTCATTAAAATCAATTCGCTATTGGCATCCGCCAAATTTGGATTATCTGGACTCACAGAAAATCGGGAAATATTACTATTGAAATCATTATTGGTATAATGTACATAGAAGAAACCATTGCTGGCATAATCCGGATGGAAAGTCAAGCCTAATAAGCCAATTTCTCCTTGTCCGCCAAAAGAGGCAACCCGATCATCAATATCTAAAAAAGCTGTTGTCGCAACGGTGTTATCTTCTTGTAAAATTTGGATATAACCATCTCTTCCAACAATAAAAAGACGGCCATCTCCCGCATGGGCAATATCTACTGGGTTGCCAAAATTATAGCTATCTGCCATGGGTTCCAAGGTGATTTCCAGCTGGGCATTCATTTGTAAAAATGAAAAGCAGAAGGTCAGTAAGGCGAGGTATTTCTTTTTCATAAAATTATTGTTAGCAAACGTAAAATTAGCAACTGCCTAAAATATTTGCAGCGCTACATTACGTTTCTGTATTTTTCAACTATTTTCTTTTCTTGATACTATATCTTAGTCCTAGTGTAAAAGCATGAAAATTTCTTTGCCGGAGGTTATATATTCTAATCGCCCCCATTTCAATTGGCTCCGTATTTACGACCTCCCCAAAATCGTCAGCAGACAGATCCGATGACAGATAACCATCATTATCTGAGCTTCCACTATAAGGATAGACATTGATCTTTTTACGAACGATAGAAAAACTCCTCAATACATTCAACACAAGACTAAACTGCTCACCCAAGGAATATACGGCACCAAACTCATATGCCCAGTATGGTCTTTTCTTTATCATTTCACCTGTAAAGCGATCCCTATATGCCTCATCATGGGTTATGGTACTAAAAGGAACATTAAAACTAACTCCTCCTTCTAACATTAACTTATTTAAAAGTCTATATTTAAGACTTATTGGAAGCCCCGCATTAAATACGCGAACGCTTTTATCTTTCGCGGTGCTTATTTGAACATTTATCCCTACTAAAAATTTATGGAATATTTCTCTTTCAACAAACATCCCCACACCGTTAAACATGCCACCACTAATATTTGTATCATCGCTAACGGAGGTATACAAGCTAATTAAATTACTATATGGGGAGGTAAAGTAAGAACTGTTGTACCCATTCTCTATTTGCACACCATAATTTAATTGTCCATAAGTCATTGATGTCATTAGCATCAATGTAATCCAAAGGTTAATTTTTTTCATATTATTTATATTTTCAAGTTAATTAACATCAAAAACAACAATATATGCACCTTACCAGATGGAAGTATGTTAGTATAAAAGTATAAAGTTCTCGCGCAATATACAATATTTTCATGTTTATGACCACAGCATATTACTTAAAAAGACCATTTAGCTAATACTAAATTCCTATTTTGTAACTTCGCAACCAAAATTTATATTTATGACAGAAATCATCCAATGGAACTACAAAACAAAACAATAGTACTGACCGGAGCAGCCTCGGGTATTGGGCGTGCATTAGCGATTCAGTTAGCCCAAGCAGGTAGCCATCTCGCCCTTGCGGACATTAATCCAAAAGGATTAGAAGAAACCATTCACTTAGCCCAAGCAGCTAGTACCAAAATAAAAGGTTATATGCTCGATGTATCTGACCGAACAGCTTGGGAAGATTTTTCGGAGCAAGTTTTTTCCGATTTTGAAACAGTGGATATGATTATCAATAACGCCGGAATCGCGTTGGATAGATTAAGTGTAGAACAAGCCAGCATCGAAGAAATTGAACAAATTATAAACGTAAACCTTTGGGGTGTCATTTATGGCACCAAACAATTTCTACCCCATTTCAAAACGAGACCAGAGGCATTTGTTATCAACATCTCCAGCTTGTTTGGTTTGATAGGGATAAGGTACCAATCCGCTTATTGTACTTCTAAATTCGCCGTAAGGGGATTTACGGAAGCCTTGCGAGCGGAAACGATCGGGAGCAAAGTTCATGTGATGAGCGTGCACCCCGGAGGGATTGCGACCAACATTGCTAAAAACGCCGTATCAAGGAGAGTCGGTGAACCCAAATGGAAGCAGCATGTTGCGAGATCGGAAAAGCTACTGCGTATGCCACCGGAAAAGGCGGCGGGAGTCATCATCAAGGGTATCCGGAAGAATAAAGGCCGCGTGCTGGTGGGCAGTGATGCCAAGTTCGTGGATCGTCTGATTCGCTGGTTCCCATCTTGGGTTGTGATTTGGACAGGGAAAGTGATAAGGCGGGTGGAGGAACGATAAATCTGGCCAATTTATATAAGCATTAACTTAATGACCGACAAGACCTGATTCCAGTATATAGTTTTCCTTGTTTTGTTCTAGTATATCATTTAGCAAACTAGCAGGATTTACTACGGGCAATGAAATACATCTTAAGAAATTGGCAGAAAGTCTTTGCGCAATAGCGCCTCTCATCATGAGAAATGACATTCCCAATAAATGAGCTAAAAAAGATTTTTCAACCTCTACTACTTTCTTATCTTGCCAGTTCACTTCTGTTT
>JAHDGC010000376.1 GCA_020627865.1 Saprospiraceae bacterium
GTTGATTATTGTTGTTTTTGGGGAAAATGGGAGCGAAAGCCAACAATCCATTCCCGTTTTTTCTGTTTTTACTCATTTCTTGTAGTAATGTAGCCGAATAACAATAACTAATCTGATGTTTTTTCCACAGATAAGGATGTGTTTTGAATTGACTAGCTTCCTTGGTTGGGGCAGTGAGCAATGCATCGAAGGGGATATAACCTAAAATACCATCGGGAATAATGACGAGCTGTTGGGTTAGGGCAGGGGCCAGCGGCTCAAGAATTTGTTGATAAATTTTCCATGCGGCAATATTGTTTGGCCATCTCTTGATGAAATTTATCGGTTTTATGGTCGAGGGTATGGTAGTTGTAAATGCCAGAACGCATCGCTTTTACTTGCTTGCGTAATTGACCATTGAGGGGGATTTTTTGACATTTCGTTTCATTATGGTTAATAAGAAAGACGAATAGGTACTGATCTCCTTCAAAAAACGTTACAAGCGTCTTGTTTGGTGATAACAATTTCTTTTTAATATTGCTAAGGTGAGGAGTAGATGTAGTGTGCTTAATGTTGTAGTAGTCTGGGAAATCTTGTTCCAATTGTTGCTCAAAATTGTAAAACTCATTTTTTAGGCTGTGGAACTGGTTTCTTGTGGATACAAATTTTTTGTTTTCCGGTGTTTTGTTTTCTTCTTTTTGCAATAAATCTTCGAGATAGGAAAGCTCCTTTCTGAAGGCTTGTTCTTTTCGTAAAATGTTCGCAGGGATACGATTAGAAGCAAATAGATTGGTTTTGCGTATGGCCTCATATAAAAGTATTCCTTTGCTTTTTTCTAGTATTGTAAAAATATTGTTGTGGTTTTGCGTCGTGTAGGCTACATGCAAGGCCTGTTCATAAATGGGGTATGAAGTTTTGACAAGAAATGCTTTATCCATGTCGGTATTGAAGTCCAATCTAATCGAATCAATCAAGTCGATGGCAAGGGCATATGTTGCTTCGGCATGAAACAGTAAATCTTTTTGTTGGTGCTGAAGGTAAAGTTGATGCAAAGTATTAGCCTTGCCGGAAAGTGCTGTGAGTAAATCTTTTCGGGAAATTATTTGCTTTAATGCCGGGTTATGTTTTGTCTCCTTATGGTTAAAGTTTTCTACAAGATTGATGATGCCTTGTTGATAGTGTTGAATGGCTGCTGAAAATTTTTTTTGTTGGAAATAAAGATCGCCAAGATTAGTGTAGATTTCTCCATATTGCCGGTCTTTTCTTTCTCCTACAGAGGCTTTGATATAGGAAAGTGATTGCTTGAAAAATTTTTCCGCTGCTGCAAATTGCTCCTGCTCCATTGCGGCAATCCCCATATGCCGATAAGTGTTGATAAACATCGGGTCATCTTTTTGGTGATGCTTAATGGATTTTTTTAAAATAATAGCGGAACTATCCCATTGATGGTTTTGCTGATACAGCAGGGCATATTTGTTATAACTATTAATCAAGTAATTGCGAGCCAAAGCACTGTATTGTGGCATAGCAGCCAAAGCAGATTCTAACTCCTCAAGAGATTCGCGAAAGTATTTTTTAGCCAACTTGTAATTCCCCTGAAGTTGATAAACCTGTGCAATTCTAGCGTAATTGATTTTATACCGATTGGGATTTTTAGGACTCGAAGTATGCTCAATCTCAATAGCGATAGACTTAAAAAGATGATTAAGGGCTTCTTCATATTGTCCCATATATTTATAAATCCAGCCCAAGTATTGATAGGCGCCTATAAGGTAATTATAATCCGTTGTTGTTCGTTCTTGCAACTGTGTTATATCACTAATGAGTTCCTTGAAAATGGAAAGCGCCTTTTCGTAATCTCCCAAACGCATATAATAATCTCCCCATTCATTATAAAGGTCGAACTTTAAAAGATGATTGTGTTTATCAATTTCAACAGTATGCTTGTCATAGAAATTTTGAGCTTCTGCCAAATAAGTATCAAGCTCCTGCATCCGATAATGATAACTCAAGCAAGTGGCTTTGCGGATATAGGTTTCACTAGTTTTTGTAAAATTATTGTTTAATGAAAATTGTTCTCCCAAAAGGTTTAGGTAGCATAATGCACTATCAGGATTGGTGTAAAAATGGTTTTCTATCTTTTGTTCGTAAGTAGCAATGGTAAGACTGTCTCCCGTTTGGGAAAATATGGATTTACTGTTTAATACCAAAACTAAACAGTAAATGAAAGGATAAATCGCTTTCAATCGAACCATTGAAAAATCAGTATAGTAAAATAGTTTTAATCCTTGTTGCCTTTCCCATAGAAACATCCCCTATAAGAAAAAGCACACGCTCTCGACTCGGCATCTGACCTCTCTCAGCGCAGCGGTCTGAGAATGAGCGTCAGCGAATGCTCTCTACTCTCTCAGCGCAGCGGTCTACTTCAACTTAATCGGTACCCTACACTTAAATGTCTTCACCTCCCCATTTCTGCTACAATTAATAAGCACAGTTACCTCATCCCCATCCGGAAATTTCCCCTTTTGCTGCATCTGATACAACAAGAATTGATTAGGAGAAGAGATTATACTATTTTGCAAAGAATTTCCCGTCACAAGATTTCCATCCGGATCCAGAACATGAATTGCTGGATTATCATATCCGCTATAAAAATCGAGGATGATGTTGTCAAATGCTTTCGGAAACCAATGGGATTGAATAGGGCACTTTGGCCCAATATCCCCAATGATTAATTCATTCATCGTAGCCCGGTAAGCTTGATAAGTTTCTTCCAGTCTTGCGATCTCTTTTTTGTTTCCACCATCCGGATCTTCTTCCTGCATCAAAGAAAGTACGATTAATTCATTTACGGTAAGTGTTGCATTTTTTCCACCTTCCATACTCGCATACTTTTTGGCAAAATCTGCGACAGGCAGTTCATAATTGCAGTCGGTTTGTATAGACGAATCCTGTCCGGCCTCTTGGCATTTTGGGCATTTCTTGCAGCCAAAAAACAGGATAAGAAAAACAAAGAGAAAAAGCTGGGAGATTGTTTGATTTTGGTTTTTCATGTTAAAGATAATTGTGGTTGTTTTTTTGAAGTATGATGTATGATGTTGTTTGTATTAATCGGAAGATTAAAATGAATAATATCAGCTTATTGTATGAACCATTGGCTGACTTGTATGTTTTACCTGCTTACTAATATATCAATTTTGATTGAATTTTGTGACCCCTTTCTGTAATTTATTCTTTAATTTTAAGTTTAAGGGTAGTAAAGATTGTATTTATAATCAAATATTCTCCACCAATCTTACTTGCCGATATGCTTAAATATTTGGGATTCGTTTTCATCCTCTTTATTGCTTATGTGTTGATTGCCGTAAATGCTGGCTGGGATAGTTTCATTTTTACTTGGGTCGAGTATGTTCCTTATAAAGACAAAACAATTCACTTTTTCTTAATTGGTTTATTGGCCTTTTTTGTAAATATTATTTTAAATTGTAAACAAATTAGGCTTGGGTCAATAGATTTTCTACTGGGAAGTTCTCTGGTCTTTCTTTTTGTTACCCTTGAAGAGGGCAGTCAATTTTTTTTGGAGAACCGGACTTGTGATTTTTTCGATTTATTAGCAAATTATGCTGGTATATTTGTCTTTGGGAAGTTAGCGGTACAAATAGTATCCATGAAAAAGAAAACTGTAGGGTGAATTACTTTCCTTTTCTATTGCTTTGTTTATATTTGTAGGGATTTAAACGCCTTATTAAAAATTAACGTAATATGAAAGCTACTTTTCAAACTCGCAGTCCAATTGATAATACGGTTCTGCTGGAGCGACCTTATGCCAATGCTGGTGAAATTGAAGCAACATTAGCATCGGCATATCTTGCCCGTAAACTGTGGCGGAATACAAGTTTAGCGGATCGCATTTCAGCCTGTCGGGGTTTGGTGGATTATTTTCTCGCCAATGCTGAAGCTATGGGAGAAGAATTAACGCGGCAGATGGGGCGGCCTATTCAATATGCACCTGCCGAAATTACTAAAGGATTCCAGGAACGTGCATTGCACATGATGGATATTGCCCCTAATGCTTTGAAGGATATTTCTACACCTCCCAAGGAAGGGTTTTATCGTTTTATGCGCCGTGAACCCATAGGAACGGTGTTGGTGTTGGCGCCTTGGAATTACCCTTACCTTACTGCGGTGAATGTCATTATTCCGGCTTTGCTGGCAGGCAATACGGTCATTTTGAAACATGCGGAACAAACGCCACTTTGTGCAGAGCGATTTGCGGAAGCCTTTAAGGCAATAGGTTTGCCCGAAGGTGTTTTTCAGTATTTTCATCTTACCCATCCCCAAGTTGCTGATGTGATCAAGGATAGGAGAATCAGCTATGTGGCCTTCACAGGATCAGTAGCGGGAGGGCAGGCTATCCAAAAAGCTGCTGGGAATCGTTTCATTACAGCAGGCCTAGAATTGGGCGGAAAAGATCCCGCTTATGTCAGGGAGGATGCAGATATTGGAAAGGCTATTGTCAATATTGTAGATGGGGCATTTTTTAATTCTGGCCAATCTTGTTGTGGTATAGAAAGGGTTTATGTACACGAAAGTTTGTTTACAAAATTTATAGATGGTGCGGTTACCTTGGCTAAAAATTATAAACTGGGTAATCCGTTAGATGAGTCCATAACACTTGGTCCGATGGTGCGACCGGCAGCGGCAGCATTTGCACAGAAGCAAGTCGAACAAGCTGTTGCTATGGGTGCGAAAGCACTCGTCGATCCCAAATTTTTTGCGGCGTATCAGGAGGGAACGGCTTACATGGCTCCTCAAGTACTTATTGATGTAAATCATAAAATGGATATTATGCGGGAAGAAACGTTTGCCCCAGTCATGGGGGTGATGCCTGTTAAAAATGATGAGGAAGCCATCCACTTGATGAATGATAGTCCTTATGGTTTAACTGCTTCCATCTGGACGAAAGACAGGAATAAAGCGATTGATCTTGGAGAGCAGTTAGAAACCGGAACTTGTTTCATGAATCGTTGTGACTATCTCGATCCTGCACTGGCTTGGACAGGGGTGAAAAATTCTGGTAAGGGCTGCACCTTATCTCCTTTTGGTTTTGCTGCGCTAGTTCGGCTGAAATCTTTTCATTTGAAAAATGCTTGATACACTCTAAACACCTTTTAAGCCATAACAATGCTCGGACTTTTACTTTGTGACCATGTCCCCGAAAATTTACAACACCTCGGAGGGGATTACCCAGATATGTTCCGGAAGCTTTTCCCTGAAACGTCCATGCGAGTCTATCCCGTTTGCGAAGGTGTTTTTCCAAAATCTGTAGACGAATGCGATGCCTATCTTGTCACTGGTTCTCGACGTTCCGTTTATGAAGAAGAGGATTGGATTTTACAATTGAAGAAATTTGTCCGCCAAATTCACGAGGCCAATAAATATTATATCGGTATTTGTTTTGGTCACCAAATGCTGGCCGAAGCCCTTGGCGGTAAAGTACAAAAATCCGAAAAAGGTTGGTGCGTGGGTGTGCACGAATTTGAAATTGTGGAAAAGACTGACTGGATGCAAGCACCAAAAAAGCAATTAAATTTGCTGATGATGTGTCAAGATCAAGTACAAGTATTGCCGGAAGGAAGTATTTTGTTGGCTAAAACCCCGCAATGTCCGGTAGGGATGTTTGTGGTTGGAAATAAAATGTTAGGCATTCAAGCGCATCCGGAGTTTTCTAAGGCTTATGATAAAATATTGATGGAGCAAAGGGTCGCGAGAATCGGGGAGGAAAAGGTGAAAGACGGGCTGGCGAGTTTGGCACTAGAAACGGATGAATTGGTTTTTGCTTCGTGGGTGAGGGGACTTTGTGGGATTTGAGAGACTTGATTTTTGCGTTTAGAAAATATCGGGTACAGTACTTTTATCCGCGATATGAATTTTAAAAGATTGATTTAATTCATGGAAAATATTTTGCGGGATAACTATGAAATCCCAGTTTTTCTCTAGATCAGCAATATCTTGCGATATGTAATTTCGGATGGAATTGTAATGATTGGGTACTTCCCTGAACTTATAGCGATGGCCGAATTTTTCTGTAAACCATACATAGTAAGCAAATTTTCTTTCTGGCATGAAGCATACTGCTTCCTCATTATAAGATGGTTCCCATTGTTTGGCAAATGGTTTTAGTAATTCCACTATTTCGTATGATTTAGATGTAATCTCATGTTCTATTTTCTTTATTTTTTTCTCTGCATCATTAATATATGCAAAGGTGTCTTGTATACTACCGATAATATTCTTTTTATCTTCTATCATGTGTTTTTTCGGTTAAATTCGATTTTTATACAAATGGTCAAATCATGTAAATCAACTAATCCAGAAAATCCTGATTCAGACTTTTATGGGATTGGTCGACCTCTGAGTAATCTGTTTGGGTAGTTTTTTCTGTAAGCTCTAGCATACTTTCCTTAACTTCCTTGTTCGGAAAACCTAAAGTATAAGTGCCAAATTCATCGACATTTTTAACCGTTAGATAAGGGAATCGGAAAAATATAATCTACACATCTTGATTGCTTATTTTGCACTTACTCCGCGTTACAAAAATCCTCATTATGCCCTGCATAACTCCGGTTTTTGCGCCTTGATTAAGCACAAACTAATCTAATCAATTTTGTGTACCTTATTTATTTCCGGTTCCCTAACCTGTTTGGAAGAGTAAGGAAATCGTTTCAAGGTTGTCCAAGTTATAACTATCAAAAACACTGCTGCCTACTTCTATATTTTCAAAATTGTAAAACATCTTTTTGTGGAGAACCTTGATTAAGAATGTTGGAGTGCCCGTTGTAAACCAAAAGTTAGAAAACTCTTGACTTTTAAAAAAACGAAGAACAGAAAAGGGATTATAGCGTTTCTTCATATGCTCACAAGATACATAAAACAAGCATAAATAAAAAGGTCGACAAAGAACAAAGTATAGCCCTTACACGTTATATAAAGAAAAAATAATGAACAATTATAAATACCTTTTCCTCCTACTTTTCGCCTTCGGCAACTTTCAAATTGCTACGGCAACAACTTCCCCGATGGCAAAAGACAGCTTAAGTGTACCCATCTATAATTTTGACGAACTGGAACCCCTGCTTCACCA
>JAHDGC010000377.1 GCA_020627865.1 Saprospiraceae bacterium
TATTCCTAGCAGACAAATCAATTCTTAAAAGAAACGGAGGCCCAAACAATTAACTCGCTATAGCATACTGCATGTGCTAGCCCTATCCTTCTATACATTTATTTTATAATGAGAACATGTTACGTTGCTAGTTCGCACTTTCTTAGCTATCGTGCTTTGGAGCTTAGTCACTTCAACAGCCTAGGAACAAATGGCCAAACAAACGCGATAAGGAGATTGCATCTCCGTACAGTTATTAGTTTTAAAGCTTAGTCATTTCAAACACATATTTTAAACATTTTTTCAAAAAAACATCCGGAAGATCGTCACTTCTTCCCCGGGTATTCTATAACCAAATTAAAAAAAAGAAAATGAAATTTGAAACCATAGTTATCGAACAATCTGGAGCCTTAGCCACCATAATTATTAATCGACCTAAGAAGTTGAATGCTTTGCCTGAAAAAGTATTCTCGGAGCTGAAAACTTTTTTTGCAGGAAATTAAAGCTTTGGGTGGTAAAACCAATTTTATAAAAAAATTCTTTTATACCCGCGCTACCCTATCCATAAAAGGGGCAATTGCGCAAATACTTAAATTTAAAAACCAATTTTATAAAAACTAATAAAATCTTTTAACATGAAATCTTTAAAAAACTCAATACTTGTTATTTTAGCAACTACAATATTCAACCTCCCTACTTTTTCACAAAATGCACACGAAAGCACAAAAGTAGAACAAGCAAAAACCGAAATACCAGCAAAGGCGAAAGCTGTACAACTGGAAAATGATGCAAAGGAAGCTTCAGCAACAGGAGCAGATATGGAGAATGCAGTTGCGGCAATCATGGATATGACAAAGGAGATAAAACTCGCTGTTGCGGAAATGAAAAACACGACACAGGAAATGAAAAATGTTACCGCACCATCCGAAAAAACAGCCACTACTACACAGAAGGAACCTCTTGCTATGGCATCGTCGGGCGACACTGACTCGACAAATGTTCAGCCTAAATTGATGGTCGATGAAAAGACGGTCATTACCAAAGAAAAACTAGGCGCTGGTGGTGCACTTCACATTATCCACAATAGTGTAGCTGGCTTCCATCCTGTATTTTTAGGACATGTTGGACTTAAACCAAAATTGGATTTAACCTTCTATACCACTTTCTGGACGAATCCATCTTTTGGAAGTTTTGAACAAGGAAATGACCTGTGGTTGGAAACGGGTGTCGGTTTGGGGATCAAAGCTCTTGATGGAAAGCTGTTTGTGAATCCTTCTATTGGAATCACCAGTGGTAAATTCTTATCCGGAGCTTCTCAGACGATGTTGGCAGAGGGGATCGTCCCCAGCTTGTTTATGTTATATAACAATAAGCGTTTTGAATTTGAGTTTTATCTTTCTCACTACAAAGCGGTTCGTAAAGGCGGTGATGTTACTAGAGACTTTTTGCTGAATTGGATTGTACCTGGTGTTAAAGTTTACAAAGGTTTTTCTCTAGGAGCCTACTACGAGCAGTTTGTATTGACAAGAGTGACCGAGGGTGATCCGCATAGCGTGTACCAATGGTTAGGTGGTTATGCAAAAATGAATATCGGGAACGGTCATTTCCTTCGTTTTGCTGCCGGGAAAAATTTGCATACAGCTGATGGTACGGCTCCAGAGTTTTATAAGTTTTCTGCTTTTATCGCTTTGAAATAGTAGTTTGTAAATTGGTGGACTTGTGATTGGTGGATTGGTAAAACAATTCACCAATCCACCAATTTTATTGATTCACGCTGCAAAGAAAGAAAGGGAATAAGGGGAAAATTATGGGATAATATTTCCTAGTGGTACCCAATCCCATAAAAGTCTGAAGCAGAACCTGCCTGCGTGACCTTGTCAGGCAGGTTTTCAGGATTGGTTGATTTACAGAATTTTCTTGTCGTCAATCTTGTTCTGACAAGTGCTTCTTTCTTAATATATCTTCATGCCTTAATGGTTCAAGAAAAATTATTCTTAATTCGGCCATCTAGTATATTAATTTACTAGAACAACTCTCTGCAAGAATGTTTCTCTTTCGGTATTAATCTTAACAAAGTATACCCCACCCTGCAATGCAGACCAATCTAACGTAACCTTTCCCTGTTTGAAAGCTTGTTCCATTATAACTTCTTTCCCAGTCATATCATGCAAACCAATAGCAATATTTTCCGAAACATTAACATCCCAAGAAATATTTACGATACCAGTCGTCGGATTAGGATACAGCCTAAAGTCCATTTTATCCACAATGTTTTCCACATTGACCATCATCTCTACGGTATAGTTTTCGGAAATTAACTCGCAACCCAACACATCTATAACGAGCAAAGTATAAACTCCAGGAACCAATCCCGATGGATCTTCCATTGTAGAAACTTCACTTCCATTTAGAAGCCAACTATAACTATAAGGAGTCGTTCCTCCCGAAATAGTCACAGCAATACTACCATCATTTCCTGCCGCTGTTGCATCCGTAATTTCATCTAAGGCAATTTGCAATGCCGGAGGTTCCCCAATTGTAAAATCATTTATGGCAATACACCCCGCCGCATCGGTAACGGAGAGCGAATAACCTCCTGACGCAAGTCCCGCAATTGTCGTTGTGGTATCTCCCGTACTCCAAAGGTAAGTATAATCCGGACTACCACCGATTACAGAAGTAATAACCGCCTCTCCGGAATTGGAACCATTACAAACAGCACCCAATGTAGCGACATTGACCGTCAAAGTATTATCGACAATCACCCTAAAACTACAAGTCGACATATTTCCAGAAGCATCCGTGGCCTCAAAAGCAAGAATGGTTTCCCCGACAGGAAAAACAGCACCACTAGGTAAGCCGGATGTCATCGTTAGTGTAACATTATCCACACAATTATCCACCACGAGTGGAAAATCATACACCAGCGGAACACCACATGCCATAGAAAAAATATCTCCTGCACAAGTCATCTCTGGAGGTGTATTGTCTACTACTGTCACGACAGCCATTGCCGAAGTGTTATTATTCCCTCCATCAACAACCGTTAGGGTAACGACATTTTCTCCAAGATTGAGACAATTAAAACTATTGACATCTAAAAACATTTCCACAATCCCACAATTATCAAAACTGCCACTATCGAGCATTTCTGGCACAATGGCAACCGTTCCATTTTCGCCCAAAGCAACGGTAATATCAAAAGTAGCGACAACCGGCGCAACCGTATCTTCCTGCGTAATCGTGAAATTACCTGAAGCAGAACAGCCATTGCCATCCGTCACTACAACACTATACTCCCCAACGGGCAAATTATTGCTACTCCCTGTAGACCAGGCAAAAGTGTATGGCGGTATGCCCCCCACAATTTCTGCGAAAGCAGCACCATTATTATCTCCCGGACATTGGACATTTTCAACATTCACAATATTCACGACCATAGCATTGGGTTCAAAAATCTCGACTAAAGCCACTTCCGAACAATCTCCCTCATCCGAAACGGTAACAAAGTATACCCCAGCGATCAAGTTGTTAATCGTTTGTGTCATTGCTCCAGTAGACCAACTGTAATTAAGGGTACCACTTCCGCCAGATGCTGTTGCTGTTGCAGAACCATCAGCACCACCGTTACAAGAAACTTGAGTAATATTCGTAATCATTAAATCTATAGAAGAAGTCGTCGAAATCGCTACACTTGAGGAAGCAAAACACCCATTATCATCGACTACCGTTACGGTATAATCTCCCGCAACTAAAAAATTAGTCGAGGCCATTGTTGCTCCTGTTGACCAAAGATAATCCAGTTGTCCAACCCCACCAGTAGCGACTGCCGTAACAGAACCGGTAGCATCATTCCCACAACCCGCATCTACAATATCCGTGAATGTAATTTCTATTGGAGGGGGTTCATTAATAAATACGCTCGCTGTTCCTACACAATCATTCCCATCCGTAACTGTAACTTCATGGGCACCTGCATATAAAAAATTGGCCTCGGACTCCGTGTTCCCATTTGGCCATAAATAACTGTACGGCTCTACCCCACCCGACGCAAAAACAGATGCACTCCCAGTTGCGATGCCATTGCAAGTGACATCAGAAAACTCCATTGTCAAGACAAGTTGAGTCGTTTCTATAACAGAAAAGTTTTCTACCGCCACACATCCATTTATATCTGTTGCCGTCACCATATACATTCCAGGAGACAATCCAGAAATCGTATTTCCAGTGGTACCGTCAGACCAGGTATAAGTAATATTGCCCGTTCCGCCAATAGTAGACACAGACGTACCACCATTGTTACTTCCACCACAAACTGCCGATACTGTATTGTAAAAATTGAACATAATCGTTAGGGGTTCTCCGACAAAATATTGTTGACTGGAAGTACAACCTTTGCTATCTGTAATCGTTACGATATAACCACCGCCAGAGGCAACATTATTCGTTGCCGCTGTTGCACCATTTGACCATTCATAAGTATAAGGCATGGTGCCTCCCGTTCCTCCCACAGCAATTTGCCCCGATCCATCTCCCGCACAGGTAAAGTTAACGACACCATTGAGCAATACCAACAGGTTATCAGGTTCCGTAATTTCCACAGTTCCCGTTGCAGAAAGGCCACTACTATCCATTACCGTGACGGTATAATTTCCTGCCGCCAGATTTCCAATCGTTGCACTAGAAGCACCATTTGACCAAAGATAAGTATAAGGTTCGGCACCTCCTGAAATTTCTGCTGTTGCCACACCATCTGTTCCTCCAAAACAACTTACCGCAGCACCATTGACAACTACAAATATTTCTCCTGTCGCCATTACTTGAATCGGGACACTACTCACCAGTATATTGTTAGACTCATTTGATTCTGTAATAGCATTCTCATCATCTACAACAATAATCAGGTAATAATTGCCATCTAAAAAATCTATAGGAACGGTGATTGCGCCAGGCGTTCCGGCTATCGTCCCTATCGGTGTATTCCCTGTTGGAACTTCTCCCGCCCATTGGTCATCTGGGCTAAAATTCTGATCGGTAGAAAGATACATGTTGATGACAAAGCTACCAAAAGCGACTTCATTGCCAAAATTATTTAAATCAAAAATGTAATTCACAACCTCTCCCGGGCTATAAGTTCCGCCCCAATTAGACAAATTGCTTACGGTAAGATCAGGCGCGACAGCACTGACTACCTGGATGGGCATACTACTCACCAACACGTTGTTAAATTCATTTGATTCCGCTATCGAATTCCAATCATCGACCACAATAATCAGGTAATAATTGCCATCGGGTAAATCTACGGGAACCGTAATTGCCCCGGGCGTTCCGGCGATCGTCCCTATGGGTGTATTCCCTGTCGGGACTTCTCCTGCCCATTGATCATCTGGACTAAAATTCTGATCGGTGGAAAGATACATGTTGATGACAAAGCTACCGAAAGCAACCTCATTCCCCAAATTATTTAAATCAAAAATATAACTCACAACATCTCCTGTGCTGTAAGTACCGCCCCAATTCGCCAAGTTGCTTACCGTAAGATCAGGCGCAACAGGACTCGTTATCTGGATAGGCACACCACTTACCAACACATTGTTACTTTCATTCGATTCCGCAATCGCATTGCCATCATCGACCACAATAATCAAGTAATAATTTCCTGACGGCAAATCCATTGGTACCGTGATTGCTCCGGTTACGCCGGCTATAGTCCCTATAGGTGTATTCCCTGTTGGGACTTCTCCTGCCCACTGGTCATCCGCACTCAAACTTTGATCAGTGGAAAGATACATGTTGATGACAAAACTACCGGAGGCAACTTCATCCCCAAAATTATTTAAATCAAAATTATAATTGACCACATCACCAGCATTGAAACTCCCACCCCAATTCAACAAATTGCTTACGGTAAGATCAGCACCAGCACTCCCGCCCGATATAGAGGCAACAACATTATGAGAAACAATAAGGTCATCCCAAGTATTACTATTGGATAAGGTATCCGAGATGTTTCCTGCGGCATAAAAAGTAATCGTCTCCGATCCTGTAACATTTGGAGCTGTCCAATCCACCGTCCAACTTACAGTATTGTCCGCACCATATTCCTGCGCTGGATTGTGTTCAAAATAAGAACGATCGCTACTTTCGGTTATGGTACCGAACTGGGAAGGGTTAGACATTTGCCCCGCATTGGTATTGCTACTGTTGAGGGCAACCATTTGGAAACCAGCCCATAGTGATTTTGCATTGGGATTAGAAACGGTTACGGTAACGGGGTAAGTGGTATTGGGAATGACATTGGTTGGCACACCCGTGATTTCGATACTCCCATCTAAGCCATGTGCATTATTTCCGCCATGACAATTCGTGCAGGCTCCATCCCCGGGGGCACCCGTTCTGCCATCGGGTGGATTGCCCTTGCTGCTGATGAAAATAAAGGCTAGAATGAGGAGCCAAAAGCTCAGGTATACGGGGGAAAATTTCTGTTTCATAAAAATCGTTTTAAAATGTTGTCGGAAGCATTTTTTTTTGAAAAACTGTTTTTAAATTGTAGGTAATAATGTAGCGGGTATGAGGGGATAAAGTTAGTAAATTAAATTGAGTTGACGCGAAATCCAAGAGATATTTGTGGTAAACGATAAGAGAAATCGTCACCATACCGCAAAAACACGACAAATACGTATAGGAAATCGGTAAATAATAAGCTACACATTCTAACCGCTTATTTTGCCCTCGTTCGTGACATCCAGTCGGTGCCTCTCATGTTGAAAAAATCCCTGTTTGGCTGGCCAACCAGACAAGCTCATTATGCTCTGCACAACTCCGGTTTCTCCGCTCTGTCTGCATGGCTTGCTAGACAGGAAATCGTGTTGATGTTTTTGGTATTGGGAGGATATAAAGACGAGAAACATTAATTCATAAAAAATGAACGACCAAAGAAACAACATGCTTACAATATTACAATTCATTTAAAACGTCTAATTATTAAATTAACCAAAACGATCATGAAAAAATTTACACACTTTTCATTGTTTATCTTTTTATTGCTTTATCCTTTTCTGGGAAAGCGCAAACTTAATAGCAGGTGAAGGCATCATGAGTTTGGCCAGAGGTTTTGCATTCGCAGGGG
>JAHDGC010000378.1:0-297 GCA_020627865.1 Saprospiraceae bacterium
CAGATTTGTTAAGATGAAAAGAAAGGTAGGAAAACAGCAGAAGAATATGGTTTAAAAATAATCGGAATACTTGGAGTATTGGCTGAAGGAAAAAGAAAAGGATATATAGCGGAACTAAAACCAATTCTTGATAAATTAAAAAATGAAGTAGGATTCAGAATGAGTGAAAGGTTGTATAAAGGAATATTGAAAGCAGTTAATGAACTTACATAAAAATAAAGACGAGGCATAACAAAGCATAGCCGACAAGGCTTTTCACATGCAAATCAGTGCCTTTCAAAGAAAGATAAGGCAGCT
>JAHDGC010000378.1:307-7107 GCA_020627865.1 Saprospiraceae bacterium
GGTTCAGCTTCAGACAGTTACGGAATCAACAACCACAGTGGATCAACATTGATAGTTTTCCCCATACCCCCAAACGAAAAAAACTCGCTGACAATCAACGAGTTTTCCAAAAAATAGGGTAGAAGATGGGATTTGAACCCACGACCTCCTGAACCACAATCAGGCGCTCTAACCAACTGAGCTACAACTACCATTTACAAGCAAAAGACATATAAATACTTTAAAAATAGTACCTTTATGCCGAAGCGATGCAAATATACAAAAAATCCTAGAACTAGAAAATTTTTTTACAAAATCTTCATAATTTTTTAATTAAAAAACAAAGGGGAATTGTGGGCTAGCAACCCCCACCGGGGATGAAAGGGGCACGAGTGCAAATTTCCCTTTGTTTCAGAAATCTCCATAAAATCAATTCTCCAATTCATCCGCCTTCAACGTAAACTTCCGCGTCACCGGATTCATCGAAGAAAGCACCGGCTTCCCATCCTTACCCAACAACGTCAAGGTAACCGTATTTTCCCCCATCGGCATCCCCTCAATATAATAAGGTATCCACTTATCCAGCATATGCTTTTCGCCATTGATATCCGCTTGCACCTTGAAATCTGCCCCTAGATTCGCATTAACCAAATAAAAATCTAACATGACTTTATCCGTGTTGGCCTTGCCCACATACGTCCCTTTAGGGCGAGAATAAAACAAAGTCGGCTCCTCAATATTGGCCGTACTGGCAATAGCTTTATCTTTAATATTTACCTTACGGGCAAAACTAGCCGCAGGTGTTTTGATACTTTCATGATAAGAACGAGACAAAAAGGCCAGCATGTGATGTTCCCCATCCGGAATATCATAATCAAAATCTGCCGTATATTTGGCAGCATAAGGCTCTTTATCCACAATCAGGTGAATATGTTGCCCTTTAGCGGAGTTGGCACACATTTTCTGTTTGGCATCCGGCGTTTGTGCTCCAAGTTTATAATTGGTTCCGGAAACACCAAACTTGAATTTTCCACCTTTATATTCTACTTTATCAATTTTAGCATCTAAATAGGCAGTTGATGGTGTAAAAGGTGTAATTTTATACTTTTTAACCAGCGATTTTGCCGCATCTGCTGCCTTATCCATTGCCTTGTCGGCCTGCTGTGCGGTCTTATCTGCCGCATCTTTTACGGTTTTTCCGGCTTCAGATTTGCAACTTACCATTATTAATAGTAAGCTTGTAATAAAAAGAAGGATTCTCATGTTGAATTGATTTGAAGGTGATGCCAGTTCGGCGATTAAATTTTTCGCAAAATACAAATTATTTATGGATCTTATCCGTATTAGTAACGGCGAAAAAATGAGATCCCGTTTTCAGGTTAGTTATTTTGTTCTTAGACGAGGCGCAAAAAACGGAGTTATGCAGCGCATAATGAGTATTTTTGCAACGATGTAAAAGGGCAAAAGAACAACATTAAATAGGGATGTTATTCTTTCAACGTTACTTAATTACAGAACTGAAAGTTATATTCTTGTGTGCCGATTTTTTTATAAAATAAACCTCTAGTAGTTGTTATAAAAAGTGATTTGTGGGCTAGCTGTCCTTTACTTTAGGAAGGGAAGCAGAGCGAAGGCAAAATCACTTTGATACTACATGAAGTATAAATACTACCAATACCATGAAAGATAAAATTGTAGAACTAACCGTAGAGGGCATGACCTGCAACCATTGCGCTTCCGGCGTAAATAAGATGCTCCAACGAAAGGGCATGACGGATGTTTATGTCAATTTTGCAACCAAAGAAGTGCGGTATAAAAGCCAAAGCGATGTCGTTAGCGTCGAAGAGGTCAAGTCCGAAATTGAGGGATTGGGGTTTAATGTGTTGGATGAGGAACAACCCTCGGAAATCTGGTGGACACTCAACCGTAAACTAATCATTAGTGCCATCCTGACTTTCCCGCTCTTGATGGGACATATCTTCATGGCTTCCGGAATCTCGGTTCCCCTTATCGAGCATCCTTATGTGCAGTTCGCCCTATGCTTGCCCGTGATGTTTATTGGAACCATGCATTTTGGCCGCAGCGCATGGCATTCTATCCGCAGTGGTATGCCCAATATGGATGTCTTGATTTTTATTGGAAGCACCGCAGCATTTATTTATTCCATTATCGGAACGGTATGGATGGAGCATGATTACATTTTTTATGAAACGGCCGCCATGATTATCACGCTGGTCTTGCTGGGGAATTGGCTGGAAGCGCGCGCCGTTATTCAAGCAGGTTCCTCTGTAGATGCTTTGAAAGAGATGCAAGCCGAAAAAGCCCTCAAAATCCTACCGGATGGTTCCTCCAAAACAGTAGCTCGTGAAGATATTTTCTTGGCGGATATGCTACGGGTAAATGAAGGAGACAAGGTGCCTGCCGATGGGAAAATCCTTAAAGGAACGGCTTTCCTCAATGAATCTATGCTCACGGGCGAAAGTATTCCGGTAGAAAAAGGGAAAGGAGAGCCAGTTTTTTCTGGCACTATCGTGCAAAATGGCAGCATCGACATTTCTGTTACTGCAACGGGATCGGATAGTTTTATCCATAAAATGATAGATTTGGTGAAATCCGCACAGCACCACAAGCCGAAAATCCAGCGGTTAGCTGATAAAATTGCTGCGATTTTTGTACCTGTTGTATTGGGCATCGCTTTGCTAACTTTTTCCTTGAGTTATCTCGTTTTTGATATTCCATTTTCTAAGGCTTTGATGAACAGCATTGCCGTATTGGTCGTATCGTGCCCTTGCGCAATGGGTTTGGCAACACCAATGGCGGTGATGGTCGGGGTAGGGCATATTGCCAGAAATGGTATTTTGATAAAAGGGGGCGAAACAATGGAGACCTTTGCCCAAATTAAAAAAGTAGTCTTTGATAAAACAGGTACCTTGACAACAGCCCGTTTGAAAATTAAGGCAATGAATTTTCCTAATGGACAGGAAACACTGGTAAAATCAGCGGTATTGGCAATAGAGCAACGCTCTTCTCACCCCTTGGCACAGTCATTGGTCGAAGGATTGACAGGGGACGTCAGTGGAAAAGCCGTTCGATTTAAAAATATTCAGGAAAGAAAGGGCTTCGGTATGGAAGGTGAGGATTTTGAGGGGAGAAAGTGGCTGGTGGGTTCCTATAAAATGGTGGAATCCTATAAAGTTCCGAAAGGACACCATATATATGTAATCATGGATGGCCAACTGATGGGTACTTTTGATTTAGAAGATACCCTTCGCCCCGAGGCCGCGGCATTGGTGGAATGGCTCCAATCAGATGATATTCATCCTGTTTTGTTGAGCGGAGACCGAAAAGAAGCCGTAAAAGATGTTGCCGAAAGGCTAAACATCGAAGAATTTTATGCCGGCCAGCTCCCAGATGAAAAATTGAACAAAATTGCGGCCATGTCGGATCAAAGCCCCACCGCAATGGTCGGAGATGGGGTAAATGATGCGGCAGCATTGGCCAGATCGACGGTTGGTGTTTCCTTAAGTGGTGCTTCGGCAGCCGCCATGGAAAGCGCGGAGATTGTGTTGCTGGATGGCAAGCTGGAAAGTTTAAAAAAGGCCATGTCTATTAGTAAGCTTACCCTAAAGACGATCAAACAAAACCTCTTTTGGGCGTTTGCTTATAATATTATAGCGATTCCCGTTGCGGCTTTAGGTTTTTTGAACCCCATGTGGGCGGCCTTATTTATGGCGATGTCGGATGTGGTAGTTATTGGAAATTCTATCAGAATCCGGTTCAAGGATATTGGGTAAGTAGTGGATTTGTCGTTGGTTTTTGGGGCCTTATTCATAGTGTGGTTTTTCGGTAGCTTTAGTGCGTCTGTCTTCTGTAGTGATTAGTGATTGGTTGCCCGCTGGAGAAATTATCCCTTGAAGTAACCGGTCTGCCCTATGGATAAGGCATCTGATGTCTGTAGTGATTAGTAAGCCGCAGAAGAAGAGCAGCCCTTGTCTTAAACGATCTCCCTTACGGAAAATGCGTCTAACGTCTATCAGCGAAGCGGTCTAAAATCTAAATAAAAGGGCAGCGATCTAATTTTAAGTTTTCTATAACAAAAAGACATTAAACCCTCCTCAAACAACACCGTCTAAATAACAAAACCACGATAATTGTGCGTTATATTTCTTTAAAATCTAAATCTTAAAATAATGAAAAAGACTTTTGTTTTATTTATGCTAGCGGTATTCACTTTGTCCATCGGTTATGCACAAAACGACCGCGTAAAAAGTAAACCTGCGAAAACGGCTAAGAAAAAATCGCCAGAGGAAAAGGCGGACAGGGTGATTACAAAATTCAGCGAGCATCTTGCAAAAAAAGAAATTACCCCGCTAACAGAAACGCAGGCAGCCAATCTAAAAGCAACATATGTTGAAGGTTATGCGCAAATTAAAGAGGCCAGAGCCAATGCCAAAGATAATCCTACAATGGACACGATGGAGCCTGAGAGAAAAGGCAATCCAGCGGTGAAAGAGGTTAGGAAAGCCATGAATGCAAGAATTAAAAGCATCTTGACGCCTGAGCAGCATGAAGCATATACCAATCTTAGAAAAAGAAAGAAAGCTAAGAAAGCGAATGGTAAGAAAAATGGTAAGAAAAAAAGAGCAATGATGACACCGGACGGTGGTGCAGAACACTAATATTCCGATTGTTTTATATAATATAATAGCAGGCGATCTTCTAAAAAGATCGTCTGTTTTTTTATGTACTGAAATAAATTTTCAGAAAAAATTAAAATACATGGGTAACAAAACTAGCCTCCTCGTTATCTACATGTGACATAAAAAAGGAGTTTAGCTTTTTACAAAGAAATCGGTCGTTCAAAGGAGCGACCGATTTCTCTCTTTTTTTCTTTCTATATTAGAATATTCTAAAACGTCGTAAGCATTACGACCCTACGACTTGACATCCGCCGTTTTCATAATTTCTTCCTGATGGTTGATGGATTCTTGGTGGATTGCCTCTAGATATTGGCTGATAAACTCCTCACCCAATCCTCTTTTGGCACCCTGCATAACCGCTTTTTCCAAAATTGCCGACCAACGTTTTCTCTGATAGATAGAAATGTTATTTTCCTTTTTGTAAAGGCCGATTTTTCTGGCCACTCCCATCCTTCTACCCAATAAATCTAGTAATTCCTGATCAATTTCATCAATTTCTTCCCGATACTTGGTCAAATCAAGGGCTACTTTACCGTTGCCTTCTCGACGCCAGATCAAATTGGAAGTCATTTCCTTAAACTGAGCAGGGGTAATCTGTTGGGCAGCATCACTCCAAGCATCGTCAGGGGTAATATGGGTCTCCGTCATGATGCCATCGAAGTTCAAGTCAAGGGCCTTTTGCGCAACTTCCTGCAAGGTTTCCCGCTTGCCACAAATATTGCTGTTGTCACAAATAATCATCATATCCGGAAATTGCCGCTTTAACTCTAAAGGAATCTGCCAGCGGGGAATGTTCCGAAACTCCGAAACACCATGAGCCGAAAATCCCCTGTGGATCACCCCAATACTGCGAACCCCTGCCTTATAGATTCTTTCAATAGCCCCAATCCAGAGTTTGAGATCAGGATTAATGGGATTCTTGATCAAAACAGGAATATCGACACCTTCTAGGGCATCCGCAACTTCCTGCACGGAAAATGGGTTCACGGTTGTCCTTGCACCCAACCAAACAACATCCACATCGTGCTTGAGGGCTTCAAAAACATGTTTGGTGTTGGCGACCTCCGTCGTTACTTTCAATCCCGTTTCTTTTTTGACATTTTTAAGCCACTTCAATCCCACTTTGCCTACACCTTCGAAGGAGTTGGGGCGCGTACGGGGTTTCCAAATGCCTGCCCGAAACAAGTCAATATTTTGTCCGGCCAGTTGGCGGGCAGTTTCCATCACTTGCTCTTCGGTTTCTGCGCTGCACGGACCCGCGATGATAAAAGGATGTTTTTTGCCTATCGGTTGAAGATCTTCCATTTTCATAATAAATTATTTTAGGATTTTTTTGATTTGATTAGAATGTTCGATCAATTGGTGAAATTGTTTGAAGTTTTTCTTTATTAATAAAGTTCTGAAATTTGCGAGTGTATTAATGTGTTCGTCTAACACGTCGAGCACGTTGTCGCGATTCTGCCGGAAAATCGGTATCCACATCTCTGGAGAACTTTTAGCCAACCGGACTGTTGATCCAAATCCACTACTGGCCAATTCAAATATCCGATCTTCGTCTTTTTCCTTGGCCAATACCGTGAGGGCTAGGGCAAAGGAACTAATATGCGAAATATGCGAAACGTACGCGGTATGAATGTCATGTGCTTTTCCATCTAATTCCGTAATATTCATGTTCATAGCATAGTACATTTTTCTAACCAACTCGACGGCTTGCGGCAAGCTATTTTCTGCCTCACAAATAACGGTGTATTTTCCGTCGAAAAGATTCGGTATCGCCGCTTCCGGACCGGAAAACTCTGTCCCTGCCATCGGATGTGTTGCAACAAAGTGTGCCCGTTTGGGGTGTTGCGCAACAGCTTCAATAATGGTTGCTTTGGTAGAACCGACATCCATAACGACTTGCGTGTCAATTTTATCCAGTATTTTGGGCAATAAAGTGATAATGGCATCTACGGGAATGGCGAGAATAATCAAGTCTGATTTAGGAATGGCTTCTTCCAGCGGATAATCTTCATCTATCAACCTGCGACGGTAGGCTTTGTCAATATTTTCAGGATTGGCATCAACCCCAATAATTTTTTTTGCAAAACCATTTTCTTTCAAACTTATGGCCATCGAGCC
>JAHDGC010000379.1 GCA_020627865.1 Saprospiraceae bacterium
ATCGTCGCGATATAATTTTTCCCTTGATAAAGCTGCTCTATCCTAAAGAGTTCATTATTGCTATTGCTGTTTTTTTTCGTAAAACGAGCCTCATATGCTGTATAATACTTGACAAAGAGATCATGCTCGTCTATATCTTGTTTAAGGAAAAAGAACCAAGTTAAAGCACCAACCCAAAAGAGTCCAGCAGCAGTAACTAAGATAACAGTTGATTTTCTAGCTCGATTAGTTTCAGGCTGCTTCCCGTCAGTTTGTTTATGGTGTATTGGTCGCTTACTCATGGAAAATTAATAGGTTTTATGTCGAAAAGGACACAAGGCTCGGTATAGAAAATAACCTTCGATAAGTATAAATAAAACTATGCCGTAAATGGAATATTAACTTGTCGCAATGATCTTTCTCAGAAATAACAGTATAGAACTTTCATGTTTGGAGTGTAATTGTTAACACTTGTGTCTACGATCTATCCGTGAGGTCTTGTGATGTTTTTCGTTTTTTTTTGCTAAAAACTCGACATTTTGTTTAACTTTTTGCCTAAAATGTTAAACAAAATTGATTTTATACCGTTTTAACAACACTTATACTAATCATTTACTAAACTAAAATTCTATTTTTAATGTACAAGACCAATTTAATATTCAAATTCCTTTTTGTCCTTGCAATTTTTACAGGTTTCCAATCTTGTGGTGATGATGAAGAGGTGATTGTTGATCCAGTAGTGGAGGAGAAAAACATTGTTGGAACAGCAACTGACGATGGTCGCTTCACTACTTTGATCGCAGCATTGAATCGGACAGGTTTGACGAGTACGCTAGAAGGCGATGGGCCATTCACTGTTTTTGCACCAACAGATGATGCGTTCACGGCACTTGGCGTAAACCTCGATGACCTTTCAGATGATGACTTAACCGGTATTTTATTGTACCATGTTTTCGGGGCATCAATAGAGTCTAAAGATTTGGCAGAAGGCCAAACGTATGCAACTACTGCTAACACAAAAGGCCCAGGAGACAAGCAATTAAGCCTACTCATTGAAAAGTCAACCGATGGTGTGAAATTGAACAATGTTGCTACGGTTACGACGGCAGATGTTTCTGCAACCAATGGTGTAATCCATGTTATAGATGCCGTTTTACAACCATTAGACGTTGTCGGTCACGCCGCTGCTAACAGTAATTTTACAAGTTTGGTTGGGGCTGTTTCTGATGCTGGCTTGGTAGAGACCCTTTCGGGAGATGGCCCATTCACGGTATTCGCCCCGGTGAATAGTGCATTTGAAGCCATTTCAGATGTTGTCGCTGGATTGACAACCGAAGAACTCCAAGGTATCCTGACCTACCACGTTGCTGCCGGCAATGTCGTTTCCGGAGACCTCACGGACGGCATGGAAGTGCCAACCGTAAATACCGGAAAATTCACCGTTACCCTAGGAAACCCCGTAACGATAACGGATGCTACTGGTGCCACTGCAACCGTACTTCTAACAGATGTGCAGGGCACCAATGGTGTGATCCATGTGATTGATAAGGTGCTTTTGCCTTAAAAAATCCCCAATATTTCTTCTTTGGGGCTATGCTTTGCATTAACTATGATAAAGCATTCTCGTCCCTTTAGAGCTTTCTGCCCAACGCTGGTAGAGAGCTTTTTTGTTTGCTTTTTCTCTACCCAAAGGGATAAAATTGCCCAAAGGTTTGTGGTTCAAAGATTTTTTTATTTAATTTGCGCTCTACTTCAAAATGAGATATGATCCATATCTTTGTTTTATCGGGATGTAGCTCAGTCCGGTAGAGTACTCGTCTGGGGGGCGAGTGGTCGCAGGTTCAAATCCTGTCATCCCGACGAATTGATTATCAAAGAGTTATGCAATTGTTTTGTGTAGCTCTTTTTTGTTGGTACAAGCTATGGTGTAAGTGAATTTGATTTTTTTCAGACAAAAGAACCTTTGTCGCTTTTTGTTTATTACCGTCCCGTCATCCCCTTCCCATCCAAACTCCCGATCACGATTTCCCACAACTGCTCGTAAGGAACAATCTCTATAGAATAAGATTGGTTAGATACCTCTAGTGGGTGTACTTTGAGTTTTTGGAAAAACTTATCCGCCTTGCGGGCGGCGGCAATAGGGTGGAAGCCAGACTTCGACAACTCCATGAGCATCTTGATAAAACAATTGCTACGGAAATCATTTTTCTTGCGCAGGTGACGACTACAGTATTTTTCCAACGCCCCTGTCCGGTTAATGGCGAGTTCGTAATTCTTTTGTTGAACATAAAACAAAATCTGGATGATGAGGATGGGGATATTGAGCCGTCGCTTTTCCTTAGCGTAGGCCGGTACTTCGTTGAGGAATTTACCAAGCCGGATTTTTATACTCCTGCCTTTTTCTGCAGTGATCCTGTCTTGCATAATCAGATAGTTGGTGTACATCTCGTAGATAGTCCAGATTTCCCTTGATTTTTTATCGAGGGCATTGAACCCTTTGGTGTTTTTGGTTTCTTGTACAACCTCGTATGCCCTCTGATACTTTTGAGTATGCATGGAGAGCAGGAAGAATAGCTCTCTGTATTTGAACCAATTGAAAAAGCCGGGCTTTAGGAATTTCATCGCTTCCTTGGCTAGTTGTTCGCCCTCTTCAAAAAGTTTAAGTTGGATACAACAGATCATTTGTTCCATGTAAAAGGTAGCCTTGGCTAAAGTAGGAAACAGGGCATTCGTGTTGAGTAGAGATAACACCTCATTACAAACATCAATAGCATTCCGATAGTCACTTTTACTCATATACATGACGAGTTTTATGAACCCGCCGAAGAAAATCAACCTGTAGGTTTTATATTTATATAAGGCATCTTCTATCTCTTGATAATACAATGTTGCATCTTTATGTATAGTATTTAATTCGGCTTTCCCTTCGCTGTAAAAAAGAGAAAGCATGGTATAGTATTCTTGCGTCTTGTTTTCCCAAAGCATGATTTCGGAGTGATGGTGGTATAGTTTATTGTAGTATTCACACTGCTTCCGATCTCCTAGAATAACGCCGTAGTAAAGGCGGAGGAACATGGCTATCTCTGCAATGAGGGGTGAGATGCCGGCCTTTTGTGCATCCTTTAGTACTTGACGACTTAATTTGACGGAGGCTTTTTTGGCGCCAGTACTGTTGGCAATTCTCGCGGCCATCCATTTCTTGTAGCACTGAATAATAAATCTATTGCTTTCATGGCTCACTTTGAACTCTTTAGGATTGATAAAAAATAAGGTGTTGTAAATCCTATTGTGTAGCTCTGATTTCAGGTTGCGGTACATTTGATTGGCGTCCGGATCATTAAATAACTTATTAATGGCCTCTTTATCTGAGGTTATTTCGCCACTTCTTATCCCTTCATAGAATTGGGTGATTTTGGTCGTTGGCTGTTGTACTTTTACAACGACCCTGATATTGTCCGGGTAATGTTGATTCAGTGCATTTATTAATTCTATTAGTGTCTCCATCATTTTATTTCATATGTGTGATATAATTGTATGATTGTCAGTACGTAATATATGTCATACTGTATTGAGTGTAAAAAGGTTCAATATTAATTTTTATGCAAACCTGTCTAAACCTTCTTTAAGGGAGGTCGCTAAATTTGAAGAACATTAGATGATATTTATAAGAAGTTATCATTTGTATTACTAAAATTTTTTTCACTAAAAACTTAAAACATATGCTACCTATTATAATCAGTATTCTCCTTTCATTAGGTCTTATTTCATCGGCAGAGTCTTATGAGAACCTCAATGAACAAGAACGCCAAGAGCTTATAGAGCAAAATGAGATTATCATCCAAGACGAAATAAGCCTATATTAATTCGCTCGTCAAAAAAAAATTCATGAGCTAAGTGGCGATAGTGTTCGTATTGGTAGTTTATGCAAAACACAAAAAACTACCACCTCAAAGAACATACAGTTCCTTGAATCCTTGAGGACGACAAACTTTACAATTCAGGGCAATTCCTTTTCTTAGAATTGCTCTGAATTGTTTATTTCGTGTCCGTCGATTTAAAAATTTTCAATTTTTTATCAATGAAATTTGACCTGATTTTTTACCCTAACTCAGGTCAATTTTTTTTACTTCTTGGTACAAAATCAATCTGCGCTAAATCACTGATTTTGTATTGCTTCATGGCCGATAAAATACTTTGAAGAGCGAATCTTGCCATGTTACATTGTTAGATTTTTTGAACAATAACGATTTACTTAAACTAGCAACATGCGAAATTATCAGCAAATATTTTGCATGAACTATTTGTAAAGTTAAGGAAAATGTTTTTATCTTGCGGCATAATTAATCTTATTTTATGCGAAAAAACATCATTTTTACGATTTTTTAAGAGTCATATAACATTATATTGAACATCTTAATCGCTCAGTTCCTAACAGAACGCTTGCTATATAAAATCATATCAGTTTTAATTATTCCATCCACTAAACTAATAGCAAGCTGATTGAGCGGGTACCAGAATTAAATATAGTTTTTATTTAAACTAATGATTATGTGTTTTGTAATTATAGGTGCTTTGCGATATATCGACGCAAAGACCATGATTCTATAACAATACTATTTCAGAGATCTGCCCTGGGAACTTTCCTCGGATGGAATACCCAGTCGCAGTATTTAGGCAATCGGCGAAAGCCATTATTAGGTTTATTACCTTGTTTTGGTCAGTAGTCGATTGTTCTTTAGTAAAGTCTTTTTATAACAAAACAAACACGTGAGATGAAAAAGAGAAAAGTATCCCTGACGAAACTGGAGGTGCTCCCCGTATCAAAATCTACTAAGGACTGGTTTATGCACACGTCAAGCCGGTGGGGTATTCCCGTGTCAGATCTTTTGGAAATTATATGTTATAATATAAGGAAAGAACCAATTTTTGACTGTTTGAAGTGTAAATTTTGTGGAAAGGAAAACTGGCGAGATAATGCGGGATTGATTTATGAAATGTATGAGGTGAAGGAGGGCAAGTGTACAGCATGCCAATCCGAGGATTACCCATTTGATCCTTTTTCCGATCTTGAGTTTGTTCAGTAGATCGGTTAAAGGCTATAAATAATATCTATAGAAAACGGGATGACCACTGAACACGCAGCAATCATCCCGCTGATTACAATAGACTTGTTCTTAGATATTAATCATATGTCAATTTTTTATTTAAGACAAGTTTATTAAGCTATTGCCGCTTATAAAACACGGTATCCGCACTTGAGCTTTGTCGCTTCTCGAAAGACCTGCTGTAGAAAAAGCGATCATTTTCCATATGGATTAAATATTTTCCAGGAGGGAGAATACTCGTATCAAAAGAAAGTCGGAGTGCTTTTGCCGATCCAGCATGTGTACTTCCGGTATAGTAGTCATTGCCTTGCTGATCTCGGATTTTAAAATACACATTCCTGATAGTCTTGTCATTAAAGACTACCTCCAATATTTCATTTTGCGCTTGAAGCATAATACCTTCCGAAAAATCGGTTTTTGCATCAAGGGCGGAATCAGAAGAAGCATCTTTTGGATTTGTGTTGTTAGCAGTTACTGCTAAGGCTGCAATCATGGATAAGGAGAGCATAAAAATGCTTTTGAATTTTAGTGCTATCATGGTGACTAAATTTGTTTAAGAGCTCTAACTTCATGAGCTAATATGGATTATAAATGGCAAGCTGTTTATTGTGTACTTACCGTAATTCATGCTTTGTGACATGAATCGACCACAAAAACAATACAATTTTGGACTTATTGCTCGCATTTATTTTAGGGAGTTGGTGTAATTATAATAAGGTACGTAAAATGACGAGATTATTATTTTACAATTCCCTTCACACAAAAGGTCGGAGTTATTTTATTTGCTTTTTTGTTAATAGTTTTGTTGTCCTGTTAAAAATTGTCGTTTAATTATCTAGTTCAATTTTGGATATTATTGGCTTCGGAGTTGGGTAACGGATTTATATAGTACAAGGTAAAATAGCATCGGAAGCTGTTCAAAGTGAACTTCGTCATTTCGCATACAGTACATCGCTCAGTGGCATATGCACAAAAGTAACAAGTAGAGAACTGCACAATAGCATGATCGCTAAAGGCAATAGTAATCGGTTGGGATTCCCAATTTAATACATTTTTATATTATAATCAAGGTAATGTATGGAGCTGTAACTTTTATAGAAAGGTATACCTTAAATGAAATGGCGTCATTTAAGGAAGGGAAAGCGGGAATAAAACAGATACTTGGGGTTGATTTGCGCTAGGATTTTACAAAATCTTCCCTAGAAAATGAAGATGTGAGGCTGAAGGGATTCGAACCCATGACCTCTTGCCTGTCAAGCAAGCGCTCTAAACCAACTGAGCTACAGCCTCTCTTAATATTTTGTTAAAAAATAATTTTTTAACGAAATACGAGCACAAATTTAGCTTTTTTTATGGCACTTAAAAAAAATAAAGCCTGTATTTTTATAAATTTTATGGATAAGTAGAGCGAAATCTGGATAATAACATTTATCCATCCCCTAAAGCCTATTTTTGCAAATGTAGAAACTTGATGTCTAGGCCAAGACAGTAAGAAGGGGGGCGTTTGTACCATCTGACAAACAATTTTACATAATTTTACGGAATTCAGCCGTTTCTGCCGGCTATTATTAAAATAGCAGATACTACTTCAAGCTTGTGCCTGCTCCACGCAGGTGCAAGTTTTGTAGTTATGGTTTATATAGATACCACAAAAAGGGTAGTTTTTACATATTTTTTGATTTCTGTAGAGAAAATACTTATTTTTATACTCGTTTTGCCCCTTTATTCATAATTAAGTATCGAAGAGAAGATAAAACGTACAAGTCAGTATCATTAATTATTAACGATTAGTCGAATACTTTTGACTTTACACTTTTTCCTTCTTTACTAAGCAGAATCCCATACCATGACTTATTCAAAATTTGTACGATTCGTACTGGTTTCCCTCGTCTCTATTTTATGTGTTTTCCCAACTGTTTTTGCCCAAATTAGTAAAGGAGGAATTCCTCCGAGTATGCAAGCTGTAAATAGGCAGCGAATAGCTAACCAAGTTTTGAAGACCCGCTCGGTTGAATCCTTAG
>JAHDGC010000380.1 GCA_020627865.1 Saprospiraceae bacterium
TTATACCATTATTATTTTGGATAAACTTTAAAGCGGCAAGATTCACATCCCAGCAAACACCGGATACGCCCGTAGCATTATTGCCTGTAGCGCCCACAATCCCAGCTACGTGTGTACCATGTGGATCAAGGTCTGTAGGTGTGTTGTCATTATTGAAAAAATCCCAACCGACAAAGTCATCTGCATAGCCATTTCCATCATCATCTATGCCATTTACATCACCGGGATCAAAGACCCAATTGCCATTGATGAATTCCAACACACGACCATCTCCATCTGCATCTTCTCCGAGGTTTTGCCAAATGTTATCAACAAGATCTTCATGCGTCCAGTCGATGCCGGTGTCAATAATGGCAACAGTGATAGAAGGTGCACCCGAGGTGATTGTCCATGCTTCGGGGGCGTCAATATCAGCATCCGGAAGCCCTAGTGATTGTCCGGTATTATCGAGGTTCCATTGATCGAGTATGCCGGGGTCATCTGGAAAAATAGCATTGGTTTTTACATGATAATTGGGTTCTATGAAAACAATATCTGGATGATTACTATAATTTTTAACGAGTTCATCAATTGTGTTTTCTGTTTCATCTATTTCCCAGAGTTCAATCCCAAAGCGTGCGTAATGCTTGATACTTTTTGCTGCCATGCGGGATTGTAACACTGCTTTTTCATTCGTGCTTTGGTTGGGTTTTAATTTAATCAAAAGCTGGTTGGGGGCATGTGTTGTTGTCTGGCCAAGGATAAAACTCCAACAGCAGATGAATAAAAGGAGGAGGGTAGGTTTGGGTTGGGTAATGAGTGTCATATGTTTTTATTTATAATGAAAAAATAGATTTTGGTTTGTTTTTTATTGTAAACATTGAATTGTAATTTATTTGTTAAATTTATATTTAATTGAGCTTAAAAAACAGTTGACACTTGGGGCCAACTGCTTTTTTTTATGGCAATTCTTATTTTTTACGTGATATTGGTTTATATTTTGAACAAGATAAAAAGGAGAGATCCGCAACTATTATGAACCTTGGGTGTCAAAATGTTGCGGGTTCTCCTAAAGCTTGTTTGCCTCCTCAGGCAAACAACTCATTACCTATATAAAACCAGTTTTTGTTCAAGATACTTTTACCTTGATGTTACTTATTTTTTGTTTATTAAACCCGATTAATTTTCTCCGCATCCTTCCATCTCTGTCGAAAACTCCGCACCTTCTTCCACGGTGAAGCCACTTTCTAGGTTGATAACTTTTCCGGTCTTCAAAGATACATTGTCGCCATTTTGTATTAGGGATTCCGAAGTAATCATGTCGTTCGATTGATAAATACCTCCAGAAAGGTTGCCACTTAGCATGAGAATAGAAGGACAGCTCATGGGCAGGCACTCGACTTCATTTCCATCGGCGTCGTATACGGGATTATATTGTTCTAAAATGTCGAGCGAAAGGCTAGCGCTTATGCCATTAGCATCTGTAACTGTAACACTATATTGCCCTGCATTTAAGTTTCTGATACGGGACGTGGTTTCTCCGTTGTTCCAACGTATGGTGTAAGGGGCTGTTCCTCCGGAAATCAGGACTTCCGCTAATCCCGGAAGGTTGCATTGTTCGTGTACAACATTACCAGATAATAATATGGTACTGGAACTAGGAGTCGTTTCTGTATAACTTTGTGATCCGGAGGTAAACGGCATTGCATTGAAGGTTCCTCCATTACTTACATTTAAACCACCCCCGACATTGATGGTGACGGCTTCCCCGGCCTGTAAACTTCCATCCGTAACGATTTCCAGAATGGCAATCGGATCATCTCCACTGATCACACGGTTGATATGGTCTTCTCCAACCATCGCGAAGCGTAACAGATTGTTTGCAGGATCATAAAGTTGGAAATCAATATCGGGGCGAAGTGCGGAATTACTGATGTCCAGTGTTGCGGCAGTTACGGGAATATCGCTAAAGTAAATAATGCCAGATACGCCAAGTACACCGTTCATGATACCGGATTCTTCCATGAATAGTGCGAAGCGTAACGTACCGACAACCTCGCCGGGCAACGGTTCTACCCAAAAATAGTCTGCATATAAAGGACTAGATTGGGCAGAGACAATAGGATGGGTAAGGTCAAAATTTTCATTGACTGCCTGTAAGTCGACATTATCTACGGAACCATCACCGTTAGCATCCTGAAATTTTCCATTGATACCTTGTGCCTCCGTCGACCATCTTGCCGCGGCTTGCCCTGTCCACTCTGTATTGACATTCTGTCTTGGTGCTCCGGTTTGTCCTTCAGCTATTGACCAATATAGAAACTCTTCTTGATTGACAATACCATCATTATTCAAATCTCCTGGCCAGACTTCACATAAATCCCCTTCATAGAATACCGTTGTACTGTAAAGAATTAAATTTTGGGGTGGATTAGAAGTAATTGTAACTATACTGTTGGATATTTCACAACGGTATGCCCCAGATGCCGTTGGGCTAAATGTGTTGTTCCCGACAATCGTTTCTATAAGTGTATTGTTTTGGTACCAATTGTAGGTATTGTTGGCAACAGTTCCCCCTGCATCAACAGAAAGGATGTCTCCTGTAACGGTGGTTGGAATACTATCTTGTGGCGCATAGGACTGTATGTTAATGCCAGAGCTAGGGAAGGCTTCTAAACCTTCAAATGTAAACATGTTGTTTTCTAGGGTTATCCTAATCAAGCTCGGAAGGTTTGTTAGCTCCGAAGGAACTCTCCCCGAGAGATTATTATTGTCCAACCATAGTGATGATAAACTCGTTAAATTAGCCAGTTCGGGCGGTACGGCTCCTGAGAGTTGGTTTCGGGATAATAGTAAGACAAACATGTTACCGAGTCCCCCAAGCTCCGATGGAATTTCTCCCGTGAATTGATTATCTCCAAGTCCGAGATAAAGCAGATTACTTAATCCACCAATTACAGGAGGAATCGGGCCGGAAAGATCATTGTTATTCATATACAGCCATTGTAAATTACTGAGTTGACCCAACGCTGTCGGAAGATTGCCCGTGAGGTTATTGTCATCAAGGGCAAGATCGGTGAGGTTAGCGAGATTCCCGATTGCAGGAGGGAAGGTTCCTGTAATGTTATTATCATTTAAAAATAATTTTTGTACACAATTTTCATCCGTCAAGGTGACACCATACCAGCTGGTCATCGGTTGATTCAGATCCCAAGTGTTTGTCCAGTTGGCTCCTCCGGTCGCATTGTAGAAATCAACGAGTACCAAAGAGTCCAGTGTGCGGCATGCTGGTGGGGTTACGTTAATGGCAAACCAACCCACATTGGAACAACCAAACGCATCGTAAGCAAAACAATCTACTCGCGAAAAGCCTTCCATAACTCCGGTAATGCTTGCTGTACCATTTCCATTATCGACCAGGGTGATATTGTTCGGCCCGGTAAAAATGGAACAATCAAAAGTGTAGGGTGGGATGCCTCCTTGTGGATTAGTGGTGATAATAACTGTCTCTCCGACGGCAACGGTTGCCGGGCCTGAGACTGGAACACTGATCGCTCCGGAAATATTGACTACTGTGGTGACGGGTTGTGAAACACAGTCATCTACGGTGACGACCAGCGTGTACGTGCCAGCATTGTTAGGGTTGCAATTGGGGATAACAGGATTCTGTTCGTTGGAGTAAAAGCCACCTGGGCCTGTCCAAGTATAGGTCGTGCTTGCACCGGGTTGGGAAGAGTTTCCGAAAAGTTCAATGTCCGAGCCTTGGCAGAACGTTCCAGCATTGGCGATGCTGGCTACGTTTTCTGGGCACTCATTGGCACAAGCATTATCATTGACAAAAGGATAATAAGAAAATTCTGCAAGATCGGGATAACTCAATGTCGTGTTCCTGTTGATGACATTTCTCAACCTGTTTTCAGAAATGAAAGGTAGTGTGGTGAATTGTGGGTTTCTAGTAAAGAAATAGAAATCACCATCCCGTATGCGGGTGAATTGTTCTGCTAAAATGGCATGAAGGGTAGCGCCAACGGCACTGTTGAAGAGATGGTCTTCGGCGAGTAAGCCGACCCAAAGATCAACATCGTCTGTCGTTCCGTAAACGGATTCTAAAGAATCTCGGAAAACGGGATCCGAAGTTATGTCACTAAAAGAGTTGGCTGTCGTTCCGGTAAAATGAAATCTGACGGTGTTATAATCTGGTAAGCCATGATCCCTTCCTCTTTGAATATTAAAAGTGGCGAGGTCTAGGTTACCAAAAAGAAAATTTCTGAGGTTGTCAATAATCCTTACGTCTATTTCTTGTTGATTTTGTTCACTTAATCCTTTCAAAACAGGCTCAATACCGTAAGTGGTAATGATAGACGGATTGAAAAAAGCCTCTACTAAGGTGATGCTACCATTACCTACAGGATTACAATTTTCATCAATGAGCGGGATACTGCTGGAAACCATCGTGTGTCCAAGTCTGTAAGCTGCCGTGGAGAAAACATTCATGATATCGGGGCGAACGGTTGGGTCGTAAGTGTCTGTGAAATCACTGGAGATATTGATACCTAACGCCGGTAAAAATTCATAATAGGTAATCAACTGAATCGTAGCGATGACTTGTTCTCTTGCCGTTTGGTAAATGGTTTCATCATTGGTTATCCCTTGCGCGACCAATTGATCACAAATCCGGTTGTGTTCCCTGAGGAAAAGAGTATGCATAGAAACCAGGCCAGATTGTTCGTTAGCTCTGAGATCCCCAGCGACAAAAACTTTTGTCGGGTTACCAGTAAAATCGGTATCCCCAGCCATACTTGGAGCGTTCGCATCTATAGGACTGGCAAATTCCCCGTCGGTGGTATTGAAGGGTAATAAATTTCCAGCGGAAGTTTTGAGTTTTCCATTTTGGAAAGTGCGCAGCCATGTTGCCCTTGCGTTATCCGAGCCGTAGACATTGGAAGCATCAACCCATGAAGTAATGAGATTTTCCTGTTCGCGAGGAATGCCATTGGCACCCGTCCCCGGGAAGACTGCCGAACGGTGAAAGGGAATCACGCCCGTGAAAATGGGGTCGTTGGCCGGGACAGGGATGGAGGCATCTTCTTCCCCTTCTGGTGAAATGTCTATGTCGTGATCGAGAAATTGCCCCCAGGTGAACATCATAGAAGTGAGGTTGATACTACTTCGGATATCATAAGGTTGATTGCAAATTCTATTAGAAATATCTCTAGGGTTGGGACGGCCTTGGCCATTGAGGCTGTTTAATGGATCGGGTTGCCCATACACGGCCGGAATTTCTCGAAAAACTGGAATGTTCGTTGCTCCCCAATCACATCTTGTCGGGTCAGAGGTATTATTGCAGGTGCCGTCAATTGTTCTGAAGACAGCCTGACTGGGACAAGCGTTCCTTGCCTGCGAGATTGGTCTCGGTGTGTGTGTGAAGGGCTTCCCAGCATATTTAAGTACCGTCGTTGACTGGGCGGAAACTTTTGTCGCTCCAATGATGAATAAAGCGTTGAGTAAGAATATGGAGATGAGTATCCAAAAGCTGTTATTCGTGTTAAGTTTTATTGGTTTCATGAATTTTGTTTTTATGATAGAGAATGCTAAATGCTTTTATAGAGTGAAACTTTTGTGTAGAATTAATCTTAATACAAAAATACTACCCTTTATGCATTCTTTTTTTTACATTTATGGTGGATTATACATTTGTTAGATATGGTCTATTTTATTTAATATGTTGATTTTTAGTAATTTATGTTTGTTGTATGATTGAAAAGATAATAGCTTCTAATGTTGTCGACTTATTAAATTCCTTTACGGCAAAGGAATTGGAACGCTTTATGGGTTTTGTTGCTGCTCCCTGTTTTAATACGGATAAGCGGACAGTAATGCTTTTAGATTTATTGCAAAAGCATATTATACATAAACGTCCCTATACGGAGGCTTTTCAATTCAACTTTTTTAAGGCTGTTTTCCCTGAGAAAAAAACACTTACTGAAGAATTGGGTCGGCAGGAAATTGTTTTATTGAATGCAAAGATGAGTTTGTTGTATAAAAAAATCAAACAATTCATCTGTATAGAAGAACTGGAAAATGATTCGGTTTGTCAGGCAACACTCTTGTATAAAGGATTGTTGAAAAGGAAACAGTACAAGCACATGGAACGGGAATTGAACAAGGATCAAAAGACCTTGAGCCGTACTCAGGAGAAAGGGATGACATATTATAATTGTGCCGTAAAGGTAGAGGAGTATCTTCTGCAATATTATTATCAGCATAATTTAATTTTTCAAAAAGATAATCTTCATGCGATTAATGCATGTTTGGATATTCGTTATGTGCTGGATAAATTGCGCTTGGAATTGACGGCACTTTCTCTGTCGAGAATTTCTGCCGCTAAAAGTTATGACTTGAAAATTCAGGAGACGATTTCCGCTGCGATAGCCTTGCCACATTGCGAAGAAAACCCTTTGGTGCAAATTTATCAACTCACCAACCAATTGATGACTTCTGATGAGGCTGAAAATTATCATGCCTTATTGGATATGTTAGAACAATACAACAGTATAATTCCGAAGTCTATGCTAAATGACTTTTATGTTGTTGCCGTTAATTTTTGTACGCAACAAATCCGGAGAGGTGTGTTGAAGTATAACAAGATATTGTCGGATTTGTATAGGGTGCTGGATGCTAAGAATTTATTGTTGGAGGCCGATCATATGCCCTTGGATAAGCTGCGCAACATTGTGATTTTAAGTTGTCAGGTACAGGAGTTCAATTGGGCGGAGCATATTATAGAAAAATATCGTCTCAATTTAAATAAAGATTTTCGGGAAAGTGCTTGTTCTTTTAATTATGGTGTGGTTGCTTTTTATAAACATGATTACAAGTCGGCTATTAGTAATTTTATTCGGGTAGAGAAAACAATTTTAACCTATGATATTAATACGCGGGTTTTGTTGTTAAAATCTCATTTTGAATTGGATGGAGATTATGATGAAAGAACAATGCGGATATTTCGTTCAGCAGAGCAATATTTTCGGCAGAACAAATCATTGTCCGCACAACACCCAATGGAGAAAAGATCAATATTGGTAAATCAAAACACATAGAATACATTATCGTAGATCAGG
>JAHDGC010000381.1:0-1960 GCA_020627865.1 Saprospiraceae bacterium
GATATTGCCAATTTACAAGCTGGTATGTATCACATACTGATTTCCGGAATGGAAAAAGAGTTGAAGAAATTACGTTTTGTAAAACAAAGTTTATAGTGACGATGCTACTGGTTAACTTCAAGTTAACCAGTAGCTTTAAATAAATTTATTTTATCATTTTTGGGGATACTTCCCTATAACCAGTAACCGCTATTTATCTATTGAGACATTACTAAAATTGTATTGTTATTTTTTTATTCACTAATAATGCCGTGATGAAAAATGCAAACTTGGTTACTTGAAAGAGGAACGATGACAAAGGTCAGGTTCCTCTTAATTTTTTACGGCCCTTGCGTTTGGTTGTGAAAGTGTATGTTGGGATTTAGGTGATGGCAACCTTTTCTATACGGGGGATGGAAAATTTGATAATGAAAATCTATTGATGTTACTGTGGCATAATTATTACCGATAATTAGCTGTGAATATTATAGGTGTAATTATAATGTAATAATTATGGATGCAAGACAGAAATCTAATTCAAACCAAAGGCTTGAGATGATTAATACTTATGGGATAGATGTGAATGCCCATGAAGAACAATTTGAAGATTACCTATTTTTACTCAAAACAATATGTAATGTTCCAGTAGCATATATTAGCGTGTTAGATGATAAGAATCAACATATCCTGAGTCACCTAAATCTCAATTATGACTGTATGCCAAATAAGCAATCCTTTTGTCAACATACCATAAAACAACACGGAATTTTAATTGTAGAAGATACTTTAAACGATGATCGGTTTAAAGATTTGCCACTTGTTGATGCTAAGAATATTCGGTTTTATGCAGGTTATCCCTTGATAACAGATGGGAACTTTACAATGGGTGCTTTGTGTGTGATGAATAATGAGCCGAGTTCCTTGAATGCGGAACAGATTAAAGGTTTTAGGATAATTGCTAACAAAATGGTTGCGGCTATCAATGCTCGAAAAAAGGCATTGGGTTTTTTCTCTGAAGTGAAGGAGGAATGGCATGTTGATATTTCTAAAAAGATCAATGGCTTGCAAGAAAAATTGCTGGAAAAAACAGAAACCCTACTGGAGAAAAATAAAACCATTTATGAGCAAAATTTAGAACTTAAGGAAACAAACCTTAAGAATAGTCAAAGCAAACACCAGTTAACATTGGTGACGGATGCTAGCCCTTCTTGTATCTTGCTTATTGACACAGATTATAAATATGTATTGGTAAATAAAACTTTTGAAAATTGGTCTGGTAAGCCAAGGGGCGGTTTAGTCGGATTGCATATTGAAGAACATATAGGGACTAAAAATTTTCGAAAAGAAAAAATGAATCTGGATCGGGCTTTTAACGGTGAGCAATTTTATTGTGAAAGGGATATTAGTTTTGATCTTGATGATGCTAATACAATTCGAGTGAAAATTAATTATGTTCCGGCGTATTCCGGTCTTGATAATGAAATCGTCGGGGCCTATTTGTTTATGGAAGACATTACGATTTATCACAATGTATTTAGTTCGCTTGAAGATTCCAATAAGCGACTGAAAAGCTTCGCCTATTCTGCATCTCATGACCTTAAAGCACCTTTACAGACGATTAACAATTTTACAAAGTTGTTGGATAGCTCGAAGTCCCAAAGTGTGGATAATAATAAAAGTCAATACTTGCAATTTATACATGAGTCCTCCAAAAGAATGTCTGATTTGATTAATGACCTTTTGGCGCTTGCTGTGGCGGATAAGGAAGTGGTTATATTGGAACCTGTAGGGATTGCAGATGTTTTTGATACGGTTAAACAAAACCTGAATTATGAAATTGAAACGAATAAGGCAACTGTTATCTTAAAGGGGCAAGGGCTTGAAATGAATATTGCGGAGAATGATGCCATTCAACTGTTGCAGAATCTTATATCCAATGGCATTAAATATCAACCGGCAGATTCTAACCATTATCCCGAAA
>JAHDGC010000381.1:2060-7093 GCA_020627865.1 Saprospiraceae bacterium
GAAACTCTACATCACAGCAACGTGTTTCGTCACAACACCATCCGCTGTTTTTACCCGTAAATAATAATTGCCTGATTGTAACCCAGAAGTTTTTATGTATAACTCCTGTTGCCCTGCATGTTGTTCCTGTGCCAGAATATTTTTAATCAAACGCCCGTTCGTATCGAAAAGTTCTACGGAAATGTTTTGTTTATATTTTAATGAATATTGCACCATTATCTGATCTGTTGCCGGATTGGGGAAGATACTCAGTTCCAGATTTTTTACTGGTGAATTTACCGTAGCAGTACTTGGAGTATCTTCTAGCAAATCTCTTTGAAAAGCGCCATTGCCATGCGTGGCCGCTCTTAACTTCCTATTCGTTGGAGAAATTTTTAAATCAAAAATCATAACGGCATCGAATAATCCTTCTTGATAATTTTGCCAAGTCTCCCCACCATCTACGGAAGCAAAAACACCCAAATCATTGCCGATATAAACATTGTCAGGGAAAAGCGGATCAACGATAACCGCATTGGTCGGAACATCCGGAAGGTCCTGACTGATGTCTGTCCATGATGTGCCAAAGTCTTCTGTTTTAAAAACATGACCGGTTCCAAAACCGGAAAAGGTAATGTAAGCGGTAGCAGCATTTGTGGGGTCAACAGTCATATCCATTGGATACCGATCGGGTAAGTCTCCTGTTATATCTGTCCACGAATCGCCGCCGTCTGTTGTGATAAAAACATGCCCTCTTGTACCACCGAAGAAAGTTGTGGGAGCTGTTGCCGCATAAACGATACCTTCATTTTCTGGAAAAATCGTTAGGCTTAAAACGGGATTGTTATCAAGGGCAAAACCAGCATTGGTGGGCGTCCAATCATTGCCACCATTTTCTGTTTTATAAACCCTTGAACGGCCAGCATATAAAATATTGGGTGCAGAAGGTGCGACAACAAAGGGGGCAATAAAAGATGTGTATTCATTGTTATTGGGTACGTCTGCGGAATAAAAACTTTCCGCTTGATCATTAGATGCTCTGATGTTTAAGTTCTGGGAGGAAACATAAACATTTTGATCGTTGGTGGGATCAACTGCCGTCCAGCTACCATCCCCGCCATATACCTTTGTCCATATGGCATCCCCTTCCCATACAATAGTCCCATTGTCCTGAAGACCACCAATGCAGAAAATAGAATCCTGAGACGAATTGGAAAAGCCATTGTAAAATTGTACCGTTTGGTATCCGCCAACGCAAGAGTAAAAACTATCCCCATGATCTTCAGAGTGATGAACTCCACCATCACTAGCGACATAAAACCGGTTGGATTCTGTCGGGTGATAAATAACATCATGAGAATCAGAATGTACATAATAGGATGGACCATCCGGGCCTTCCAGTGGAGGGGTGTCATAGGTGGGGCCGTTATCAGAAATTTCTTCAAGCGTAACACCGCCATCCGTAGAGCGCCAGACTTTTATCCCAACAGCAATTAAGTGGTCGGGATTTGTTGGACTTACGGCGACATCATGTGAGAACCAACCTTGCCATTGGGAATAATCCGTCGTACTTTGAATTGTCCAGTTGGTACCAAAATCATCAGAACGACAGAGCCAAGTAGCACCATCATCAAACCCGAAGCCATTCCCAATACTGGCATAAACAATGGCAGAAGCGGAAGGTGCCTGTGCCAGTTGAATTTTACCCAGATAATTGTTGGGCAATCCAGCTGTAATGTGTTGCCAATTCACCCCATTATCCGTCGTTCTGTAAATGCCGTATCCTGTAGAACCAAAATTGCCACAACCAACGAGTAAGGTTTGGTCATCATCTGGGTCAATCAGTAAACTATTGGCCATTGGAACATCCAGTACTTGTGTCCAGTTTTGTCCGGCATCTTCACTACGGTAAATACCATCCGTTGTTGCTGTAAATACCTTGTTTGGATTTTGGGTGGAAACCTTGATGTCCCAGATACCCTGATTTTGGTCATAAGACCAGTCCAGACTTTTTTCCCAATTTACACCGCCATCTGTTGATTTTAAAATCCCCATACCATAGCTGCCCCTCGTTGCGCGAAAGGCGGCACCAGTTCCGACAGAGGTAACATTGTAGACTTCTCCCGTTCCGATATAGATAACCATGGAGTCGGCAGGGGCAAATGCAATGGCAGAAACGCCCAAGACTGGAAACCCCGTAGGAACATATTCCCAAGCGTTAGCACCCGCTCCACCGGAGTAAGAGCGCCACAGGCCACCACTGGCACTTCCCGCATATATTGTGTTGTAATTCTGTGGGTTGAACGTGAGTTCTAGTGTTCTCCCGCCTCGATTTTTTGGCCCCATCGCTTCCCAAGGGGCGGTATTGGCGGTGCGAGAGACTATGCTTTTTTCTTTGGCGGATTTCCAGGCAGCATAATGCGCATTTGCCGGAAGAGTTGTATTGGGATATGCGCGAGACATTCCGAAAAAATTAAGGGCTTCATAGGCGCCGGAGTGTTGGGTTTGTTCTATTGTTGCAGCATTTTTTTTGTACTGTTGCATCAACGTCAGGCAAGCTGCTGCAATGATGAAAAATGCAAAGAGGGAATAAGTGTTGTTCTTCATATTGGTTTTTTATTTGAATACAAATTCGTAGAGCCGCAATGCATTGCGGCTCTACGAATTTAATGAAAAATATATCAATTTTTTACAATCCTCCGACTCAAAATCTGCTCCCCATCCCGAACTTTCACAACATACATGCCATTAGCCAATCCTCTTAAATCCAATTGATTTTCTACAACCGTTTCTGCCGTTTTGTCCAATATTTTTCTATTGATCAATTGTCCTGAACTGCTCCACAATTCTAAATGAATAGCTGCATTATTACTTCTTGATAACTTTATGTTTACATAGTTGCTTGCAGGGTTAGGGAAGATCTCAAGAGCTATGTCCGTTATTGGTTTTGCACCTTCAATATTTGTTAGTAATTCTTCAATTTCAAAATCCCAAATACCACGACCATACGTGCCAAACCGGACAACATCTAAAGACGGAATGTATTCCACACTCCAGTACGTTTGTGCTGGTGCACATTGCCCGGACATGTCAAACCATTCCTCATGTTCTGTAATGTACACATAAGGCCCCGCTTCGGTGGCAGCAAATAGTAAAGACTCATCATTGTTTGCGGCAAGATCATAAACCAAAGTTGAAGGAAGCCCATTATTCAAAGGAACAAAATTATCTCCAGCATCATAACTGACCATAACCCCAGGGTTGGAATAACCACTGCCGGCAAAGTACACAACATTTTCATCAATTTGCCCGGGCCAGATTGCTTGACCATAAAGGTAAAAAGATTGAGGTAGCCCGGAAGAACTTGAACTCCAGTTTTCGCCCCTATCTTCCGAGGTGAAAAAGACGCCGTTATTGGTCGCAACATACCAACGGTCTGTATTGATTTTAGAATGTGCCATTGCTGTAATCACACCTCCTGTTCCTTCCCTGAAATTAAAATCCAGATTTTCACCCGTAACACCGGTCAAGGGGGTTCCAGTAAGTTTTATAATGTAACTGCCATTGCCGCCATTTGCATTACCACCACCTACGTAAACAGATTGTGAAGTAGGGTCGGGGTCAGACATCAATGGAGGAAGCCAGACCGATTCATGGTTAGAATCTATGTTGAACCAGCCGGCAGGATAAGATTGGAAAAGTGCATTATTATACCAACTGACATCCCCGTCAGGATAAACCGTCCAAACATCCTTGTTTTGATCAGAAAAAACAATCTGTCCATAATCTCCAGAAATGACCTGATTGAAATCAGCTACTTCATCTCCAACAACTTGTCCAAGTTGAAAACCTTGATCTTGACTCCCGGCAAAAATATAACTGGGATCGTCGGGATGAGAGCGAACACAATAATATTGACTAACATTCAAGTCGGATAAGCCAATATTATCCGTACTTTGTAAATAATCATAAGAGATGCTGAGGCCACCATGATTACTGATGAGTTGAAATTTTTGTCCGAAGACATTTTGAAATTCATTGAAGGACATCATGTCGGCATGTAGTTTTGCTTCTACATTGCCATAATATTCGCCCCATTCATTAAGTCTTGTCCAATTCAGGCCGGCATCCTCACTCCGCCAGCATTCCAATCCACCAGAAATTAAGAAATCTTGATCGGAAGGAGAATTGAACATGCCGACAGACCAGATATCAAAATCCATAATACCCCGTTGCTGCCAAGTTGCACCGAAGTCTTCGGAGTAGTTGCAATAATTAATATCATCAACTTTGCTAAAAGCATAAAAACGATAGGCCGGCTCCTCTGGTGTACTATTCTCTAACAATGTTCCTACCATATTGCACGGCGAAGCACCCATGTTGAAATCTGTATTTTCATGCAATTGCACCAACGCATCATTTTCAATTTTATAGAACCTAGTTTTGGAATTAGAAACTTTATACAAGGCAAAAACCTCGTCCGAATTATGGGGGCGTACAATAGCCGTTTTATCCATGTTCGTGGTAGGGAAGGAGTCGATCACCTCAAAGGTCATACCGCCATCTTCTGATTTACAAATTTTCAAAGAAAGGCCATCGTCCGGTTTGAAGATTAGGTAAATTCTGCCATCATCAAAAAATGCCGCTTTTTCATAATTAGCACCTCCTGGCATACCATCCAAACCTTCCGATAGTTGCCAAGTGACACCATCATCATCGGAATAGTGTGGGATATAATTTATCGCAGCCACCATCCGAACACCAGTATCAAGATGGAAAAGTTTGAAATAATTTGGCGTAAAACGAAGGTCTTGGTTGATGACTTCCCAGTTGCCTTCTCGGTTGCCTTTGAACAAAGTTCCTCCAGCGGAGATGGTATAAATTTTATCGTAATTGAAACTATATTCTGTATCGAAAACACTTCCGGCTTGGTTGCGGCTGCCCCGTTCTTTCCAAGTGCCCCGCAAGGAGTTGTTGGCCACCCACTCCTCGTCGCAAATATTGGCCGTACGATTCTTAGCGACACTGCTCCTTTTTTGGTGTCGCTTCATGGC
>JAHDGC010000382.1:0-5391 GCA_020627865.1 Saprospiraceae bacterium
CCTTGCCCTGTCTGCGTGGCCTCGCCAGGCAGGCAGAAACGTAAGTGTCTGGAACATTTGCAGAGAGAATAATTATTATATACTAAACAACTAGATTAACAGTGACTTTCCTTTAACCATTAAGGAATTAAGGGAATTAAGAAAACAACTTGTTGTTTCATTCTTAATGTATCTCAATGTCTTAATGGTTAACGCTATTGTATCTTTAATTCATTAATGCTGAACTACCGAATCACAGATATTTTTTCATAAATACTTCCTGTAGGCGTCCGCACTTCAAGCACATAAATAGAAGGCGCCAATCCGGTAAGGTCAATAGCTAAATTATTGCTACCATTTTGTAGGAAAACAGATTGCAGATGAGCCAATTGTTTCCCATTGGTGTCGTACACATTTATGTTAGCATTTGTATTGTTAAGGTTGTTGAGTTTGATTTGAATTAAACCATTGGAAGGGTTGGGGAATACAAGCATTTCCGTATCCGTTTCAATTTGATCTACTTGCTCAACGGTACTTGAAAGAATGGGTAAACCATCATAAATAAACAACCCTTGTTTTTCGGTTCTGACAAGCAAGTATTGCCCCTGACTGATAAGCCCCATGATTTTTTCTCCTTCTGGTAACGGGCTATTCGTGTGATCGAGGTTCGTCCAATTCCCGTCATGGTAAATGGAAATGCCACCTGTTCTGCCTACAACAAGTTCATTGTTTCCAGTAATGTGCATGCAAAGAATGTCGTCATCCTGTAAGTTGCTGTTGGAGCTGTTAATTTGTGCCCAATTATTCCCATCAAAAGTATAAATACCATGACCTAAAACAGAAATGTATAACAAATTGTTGTCGTCAATTGCAAGCCCTGTCCATTCGGTGTTGTCTGCTGGGAGAATGGTGTTGCTGTAATCGAATACAGTCCATTCTTCATTTTCAATACGGTTAAGTTTTCTACTACCTTCCGCATCGATTTCATTGGCAATATACCACAAGACATCATTTTGATCGAAAGTAAGATGATAGGGGTTCTGATGGATTATGGAGCCTGCCGCATCATAAGTAATCCAGTTCTGTCCATCAAAACGAACAAGGTCACTGAGGTATCGTGTCCAGATTTCTCCGGTGCTGTTGATTGCCAATTCTCCGGCATAATGGTAAGGATATGCTGAGTTATCATTATTGATTTCATACCATTCTTCATTCTGGTAGGAGAAAATACTACCCCCGAAGATGACATGTCCTCCAGTCATCCATTGGGTACCTTGATTGTCGAAAGTGATGTCGAAAATACGCCCATCAAGAGGCCGTTCCACTTGGGTAAGCACATTTTGATCAAAACGAAATAAGGCTGCTCGACCTTCATCGTATTCACCGACGAAGTAATCATCCAAGAGTATGCTTCCATCAGGAGTATACCCCGATGTTCTATATTGGTTGTTGTGGACTTGACTAGCATTGGCGATACCTTCTGTAAGGTTTCCATTTGTAATTTTGGCAAAGAAAATTCCGTTGAATACCCAAGTGTCTTCTCCATCCATGATGATCTGGTCGATATAACCCTCTTCAGGATTGTGTAACTGATCTGCTTGTAATGTCCATGTGTCGTTTTCAAAGAGATAGTAGGCGCCTGCATAAGTAATGGCGAAAATCTGGCCACCACTTTCTATAAGGGAAAGGACACCGTCTTCCGGCAAATCTTCATCAAAATAAGCAACCCAATCTTTCCATTCCGTACCATCATAGTGGGCTACTGCCGATTGATTGTAGCACCATAATTTACCATTGCTATCAAAGAATGTTTGGATATAACTAAAATCAAACCAGTTCGATGCCTCGGTTAGGTTGATCCATTCTTGTCCTGATTGCCTCAGGAAAGCATCATCTGTTGAGAGTATTAATTCGTCATTAAAAAATTCAACATAGTTGACCCGTTCCTCAAATTCCAAACTCCAATTATCCTCAGCATACCGGAGCAAGCCCTCGTTTGTAGATACCCAAAGTGCATCATCTGGCCCCAGTCGCATATCATATAGCTCTGGCAGCGTATCATTCCGTAGGGCTTCCGGAATCTCAACCTGCTCCCAGGTATCATTATGTTGCCGCATAACCACAACATCGTAGTTGCCTATAAAAAGACTGCCGTCGGTATCCGTTGTAATGGCTTGCACATGATCGGAAACTATATCGGAATTGTATGGGGTAAAATGTTCCATACTGAAATCCGACTTGTTCAGCCGGACAACGCCGTAGTTGCTGGCTAGCCACAAGGCTTCATCTGTTACCACATAATCGTTAAATTTTTCGGGACTTTGGTATACCGTCCAAGATTGTGCAGTTCCCATATTTATAGATAAAGACCACAGGATAATTAGGATTAAATTTTTCATATTCATTTTTTATGCGAGTTTGATTGTATATCTAATGCAAATTTACAATGTAAGTTAAGGTTTTTCAAGGAGAAATTATGTGTTAAATATGGTTTCTAAGATACATTTTGGTTTTTAATTAATATTGTATATCCTTTAATTTTTAGATAAAATGATTAATTTAGCACTTATATATATGGTTTCTAAAAAAATTATTTTACCATAGACATTTGGCAAAACCGATCCTTTAATGGTGTCGGTACTACGTACCTCATAATTTTATTAGTATTCATTTTATTACAAATGGTGCCGCTCCTACGGAGCTATAAAGAGGCACAGAGTGCCGTGCCCATTTGTAAGGAAGAAATGTCCCTTTTTTAGTGAGGTACAGCGTACCGGCACCATCATCGGTCTGAATTTTGTCCAGTAGTATGGTATTTTACTAATAGCATCGTAATACTTACGAAATTTTAGTAATGTTGGAGCTTTTACAATCGTTGTAAAAAATAAATTTTAGCATAAGCCCATAGTAAATATTGGTATGAGTTCCATAGGAACGGCATATCATTGCCCTGTCTGCGTGAACTTGTTAGGGAGGCAGTCATGTTAATGCCTGGAACGCGGGAGCAGAGAAAAAGTTATCAAAGATTCCTTAAAACACCCGATACATGAAAACCGCATCATCCGATCTATACGACCTCATTCACCGTTTGGAGAAATCCGAAAAAAGGTACATCAAGGTTTATGCAGAAAAAGAAAATGCAGATTATTTACAACTCTTTGAAGCGTTACACCGCCAGAAAAGTTTCGATGAAGAAAAATTGAAGCAAGACTATGCGGGGCGTAACTTTATTAAAAATTTGGCCGTCAATAAACGGTATTGCTTTGATTTGATCTTGCGGATGTTGGAGCGGTATGATCAAAATAATTTAGTAAAACCAGTTCAGGAATTATTGGCCAGTACGGCTACCTTGTACCGGAAAAATTTATTTGAAGCTTGTCGCAAAAAACTAAAGCAGGCGGAGAAAATTTGTACCAAGAATGAATTCTTACCCGAGCAACTCAGTGTAATTGAGCGGAAAAAGCAACTGCTTGCTGTACGTAAATTACCGAAGGTGAAGGTTGCCAATTTATACCATGCAGAGAAAAAATGTCTGGAAAAATTGATACAACTCAATCAGGCTTGGTACTTACTCCAAAAAGTTTATGGCTTTCAGGTCAGGCAACAACAAGATGAGCAGGAGTGGAAAAATTTGAGGGACGAGATACAACAACTTGAGGATACCGTAATTTTGTCAAAGCAAGCCCAACTTTACTTGTGGCAAATTAAAGCTGCGGCTAGTTTTACCCAGAAAGATTATGCAGAAGCTTTAGAATCTAATGAAGCCTACCTCAAACTATTGCGGGAAGAGAAGACCTTACTGAAAAGGTTCCCAGAACGATACCTCAGCACCTTGAGTAACTACCTCGTGGATTGTTTGCAATTAAAAAAGAAAGAAAAGTTTGATAACGGGATTATTTTGTTGGAAAATGCGACACACGAACCTGCTTTCAAATCCATCAAACGATTAAAGGCTAGAATTTTTCGGCAGAAAATGCTCCTATTGCTGAATCGAATTTTACAAGATGGAGATTATATTTCTGCAAAAACATTGTTGCCGGATTTGGCCAAAGGCTTGAAAAAGTATGGAGAACAGATCAGTCGACACCATCGCCTCACCTTGCTTTATCTGGCTGCATACATTTTGTTTAAAAAACAGGATTATGATGCCGCTCTCGGATGGCTTAACCAGTTGTTACTAGACAGGAAGGAAGACATCCTCAAGGATTTATTCAAAGCAGCCTATTTGCTCAATCTTATCCTGCATTTTGAGTTGGGCAATTGGGAGTTGCTGCATTCCTTGCTGCCTGCTGCTCGGAGGAAATTGAAAACGCAGCTTGGCTATGATGGCGTGTCTCGTTTATTGTTGGCATTTCTCAGTAAAGGTATCAGGCTGCCAGATATAAAATTATTGCCAGCATTGAAGCAAGAGTTTGCGTTCCGTGCAAAAACGATAACAAGGGGAAGGGATGAAATAAACTTATTGAACTATTTAGATATAACAAAATGGTGGGATGATGTATTTGATTAAAAAAAATATATTTTAGAGGGGGCAAATATGCTTGAAATGTTGTATTTTTGCGCAGAGATTATTTAAAGTAGATAAAATCAGTAATTAAATTTTATGGTAACACTAAAATCAAAAAGTAATGGAAATTATTATACATGCTATAAAATTAATTCTATAGTCTAAGTTTGTAGAGAATGTAATTAAATAAAGGATTTTTGGCAAGTTGAGCACTTGCTGGGAACGCATTCGTGTTAAAATTAATAATATCTTAGGTCGCACTATTAGTTCTAGTTCATGGAATAGGTACTTGCATTAAATAGCCATCATTGATGGTGAAGGTTGTTTTATTGCTATGCTAACTACTTCCGTGTATATAGACGGTTAGGCGAGACAAAAGTTCTGTATAGTTGTAACTATGACAGACAGATTTTTTATGAGGGCTGTTAAAAAAATATAATATGAATAGAAAGACTGTGAGAATATTGGATGGAAACTTTCGTCCTGAAAATCTGATTGAATTGTTAGGATGGAGAGCAGATCATCAAGCTGAAGATCAAGTTTTTTCTTTTTTAAAAAATGTTGAAAAGCGAGAAAAGCAAACCATAAATTATGGCCAGTTGGATATGCAAGCTAGGGCAATTGCTGCATATTTGCAAGATAGAAAGATGAAGGGGGAGCGGGTAATATTAATCTATCCACCTGGTCTAGAATACATCAGTGCTTTCTTTGGGTGTCTCTATGCAGGAGTGTATGCTGTGCCTGCTTATCCTCCAGATCCTAAACGTTTGAACAGGACATTGCCGCGACTAAATGCTATCCTTTCAGATAGTAAGGCGTCTTTAGTTATGACAACATCAAGCGTGATAACATTGTTGCGATTGGAGCAGTTGAAGAAGAAAATTATAAACCCGATAACATCACTT
>JAHDGC010000382.1:5401-7084 GCA_020627865.1 Saprospiraceae bacterium
AAAGACTAAGAATTATTCTGCCGATATCTTATCCCTGGATTGGGTTGATTCTAATAGTATAGCGTTGACGATGGCTCAAAACTGGAAGCGGGAAATGATAAAGTGGGATGATATCGCTTTTTTACAGTATACTTCTGGTTCAACGGGAAATCCCAAAGGTGTTGCTGTAAGTCACGGAAATCTACTGGCCAATTCAGAGATGATTATGAGAAGTTTTAAGGCTACTAAAGAAACAGAAGTAGTCAGTTGGCTTCCTATATATCATGATATGGGCTTGATCGGAAACGTTATTCAACCCATTTTTTTAGGAACGCATTGTACCCAAATATCTCCACTTGATTTTCTCAAGAAACCAATGAGGTGGCTTCGCCTCATGTCGGAGTTAAAAGCAAATGCAACTGGTGGCCCCAATTTTTCATACGACCTATTGGTCAGGTATGCAACACCGGAAGACATCGAAACATTGGACTTGAGTAACTGGAACATCGCATTTACAGGGGCAGAACCCATTCGGAAAAATACACTGGAGAAATTTTATGAAACATTTGCACCCTGTGGGTTTCGGTTTAGTTCGTTTTTACCTTGTTATGGTCTTGCGGAGGCTACACTTCTAGTCTCTGGAAGCTTAGATGAAAAAGGGCCTAAAACATTGAAACTAAACAAAAAAGTTCTGGAACATAACCATGTGAAAATTGCCACAAAAGAAGATGTCAATAAAACAAATATTATAGAAGTTATCGGTTGTGGAAAACTGGCTCAAAACACGGAAGTACTTATTGTCAATCCGCAGACCCAAACAAAGTGTAATCCATTTGAAGTTGGTGAAGTATGGGTTAAAAGTGATGCTGTAGCAAATGGTTATTGGGAAAAACCAACAATCAATGAGGAGGTTTTCAGGGCAAATCTCAGTACTGGGGAGGGGGCTTTTTTGCGTACTGGGGATTTGGGCTTTATTCACGATGATGAACTTTATATTACTGGTCGCTTGAAGGATTTGATTATTATCCATGGCCGAAATTTTTATCCACAAGATATTGAAACTGTTGTCGAAAATATTCACCCATTGGTGCGTAAGGGCTGTTCGGCAGCTTTTGCAATCGAAGAAAATGGTACGGAAAAACTCGTGCTTGTTCTTGAGGTGAAGAAGATTGATGAAGAACAGGCTCGTGTTATTGTTGAGCAATTGAGAAAGGCCATCCATCTAAATTTTGAAATTGCAGTAGAGCATATTACCCTAATTAAAGCAAGAAGTATTTTTAAAACTTCTAGTGGAAAGATACAAAGAAATAGAACGAAGCAAGAGTGGCTGCGTAAAAAGCTTGACGTTGTGTTTACTGGAGATCAAGCTGGAGATAGTCTAGTGTCGGATAGTATACATGATGTTACGGAGACTGAAAAGAAGTTGATTAAGATATGGGAGAGGATATTAATGCCGGGAACATCTATCGGTGTACAGAGTAATCTCCAATATCTTAGCCCTGATTCTATCAAAATTGTTCAGCTTGAACAAGCCATTACGGAACATTTTAAAATGGATATTCCTATAGAGTATTTCTACGAATATCCTGTACTCAGGGAATTAGCGGCAATAATTGACGGGGTCGGCAAGGAGGAGGCACAAGTTGATTTAGAGCAAGAAGTAATAAAAGAAAGTGCATTTAATATTGCCCCACAAGTCTCGTT
>JAHDGC010000383.1 GCA_020627865.1 Saprospiraceae bacterium
ACTTTTGATTGTATGGGAAACATGACAAAGCGTGCTACCATCAATGCAATGGATGAATTTATTTCGCTTACCGTGCCGCCGAATGGGTTAGTTCAAATTGTATTAAAAAATTAATGTTCAGCCAAACAAAAAATGATGGGTAAGTTATATTTGGTGCTTATAATTCAGGGACGGTGCGCTGCACCTCACAATTTACACCTTGCTTTATATTACAAACGGCACCGCTCCTCTGGAGCTATAAAAGCCTGCCTATGTAACCTATCTATATAACTCATCAGGCAGGCACAGGCAGCTTTTCTTGAAACATTAAGGAATTAAGAAAAAACAAACTTCGGCTTGTTTAGCTTAACGAAACTTAATGTCTTAATGTTTTTAATAAGACACATTATTTGTTGCCATTATTTGCAAAAACATTGTTTAAAAGGTCTTTTGGCACACTAAAATATAACCTTATGTTTACATCAAACATTTCTATGATTGACACCTGTATCGTTATAGCCTATTTCGTTATCGTACTGGCTATCGGTATCTATATTTCCAGAAAAACAGAAACCAGTGAAGATTTGTTTTTAGGTGGCCGCTCTTTCGGTTGGGGATTAATTGGCTTGTCTTTATTTGCTTCCAATATTTCTAGCTCGACCATTATTGGCCTCACCGGAGCTGCATACACTACCGGAATTGTGAACTCCGTTTACGAGTGGATGTCGGGCTTGCCGTTGATTATTGCAGCCCTTATTTTCGTACCCATTTATCTCAAAAATAGAATTACGACGATACCGGAATATTTGGAAAAAAGATTTGATAGGAGATCGCAATTGTTCTTCTCCGCCATCACCGTATTCAGTACCATCATGATAGAAACTGCCGGTGCCTTATATGCCGGTTCATTGGTGTTACAATTTTTTTTCCCGGGTTTACCACTTTGGCAAACGGCTGTGGTGTTGGCCTTCATCGCGGGCATCTACACGGCCTTCGGAGGATTGAAAGCGGTGGTCTATACGGATGCTATTCAGGCCGTGATTTTAATTATTGGTTGCTCCGTGATGACCTACCTCGTTTTTGCCCAACTAGATTTCTCGTGGGCGAAGGTCATGGCCAGCGTCCCTGAAGATCACTTCTCCGTCGTCCGACCATTAGACGATCCTGGTATCCCTTGGCCGGGGCTGATCCTCGGGGTTCCCTTTTTGGGTTTCTGGTACTGGTCAACGAACCAATATATTGTTCAACGCATTTTAGGAGCGCGTTCCCTCAACCATGCCCGCTGGGGCGTCATCCTCGCCGGATTTCTAAAAGTGATTCCATTATTCATCATGGTAATTCCCGGTGCGATGGCCATTAGTTTATTTCCCGGCTTGGAAAATGGAGATGCAGTATTTCCCAAATTGGTTACGGAAGTGCTACCTGTCGGCATGGTCGGTATCGTGTTAGCAGGACTTGTTTCGGCGATCATGTCCTCCGTTGATTCTGCCCTTAATTCTTCCTCGACTTTGATTGTAATAGATTTCATCAAACCCAACAAACCGGAAATCACGGAAAAAGAATTGGCGACCTATGGCCGGATTACCACCATTGTTCTGATGATCGTTGCGGCTTTGTGGGCACCGCAAATTCAAAATTTCTCTGGCCTTTGGGATTATCTCCAACAAATGTTTTCCATCATCGTGCCGCCGATAGCCGTTATCTTTTTAATTGGTGTTTTTTATAAAAGGGGGAATAGCGATGGTGCATTCTGGACATTGGTTGGCGGAACGGCCTTGGGTGTATTGGCCTTTATCTTGGGAGAACTGGACATGTGGCATTTGCACTACACTATAAATGTAGGTGTAATGTTTGGCATCAGCACGCTTATCTTTATTTTAGTTAGTAACATGACGGAGCCGCCACGCAAGGAGCAGTTAGAGCAACTGACTTTTAATCGCGACTACATCGGTGAGGGAACGGAAGGTATGCCTTGGTATAAGAATTATCTTTACCAGATGGTCGCTTTGGCGGTATTGATTTTTTCGATTTTGATTTGGTTGTGGTAATAAGGGAATCGGAAGATAATAACCTACCCGACCAAATCTTGATAATTTTAATATATACTTCGTTATTTTTTCGTTGCGTAGCACTGCTATGCGCCTCAAAAATGCCTCGTCTATATCAAAATTCTCGGCGACTTATCGGGTATATTATTTATTTCCGCTTCCCTAATAAAAAATAGTTCACTACAGATTTGAAAGATTTATAAAAATGGCGTGTGATTTTTTAACGCTTCGAGGCTTAGTCGGGAGCTTTTTCAACACTAAAGTTTACACCTAAATGTTGTGTATTTCAATCCTATCAGGGCATATTTCAATACAGCAGGTGTCGGCAGCAAAATGTTTCACAAACAAATCGAAATGATTATCCAAAATAACGATGAGTTTTCCAGTAGAGATATTACCAAGATTTACTTTAAGTAGTCTTGCTGGGATACCCTGAATAAAATGGCTGTTTTTAAAATCACTGTCTTTGGTTAGAACAGTATACCCATGTTCATCTGCATAGGCGGCAATATCCTGATCAGTACTACGATCTCCTCTAGAATATTGTTAACATGCACTGTTTCTACCCTCTTGGCTTCAAAGAATTTGATAATTTTAAAAGCAATATGAACATCACAAAGTACCTTCATCATCAAGCTGCTATATTCACACTTTTACCTGACACCAGTAGTTTGGCATACTCTAGACTTGCCCATATGTCTTCCTTTTCCAGTTCTGGGTGATCTTCCAGAATCTCTGCTATAGACATTTCTGAAAGCAATAAATCCAGCACGACCTCTACTGGCCAGCGCATACCACGTATGCAAGGTTTACCATGACATATACTGGGGTTAATCGTTATTCTACCTGCGTATTTCATATTTAATAAATTATATTCCTTTCGATGATTTAATCAGGAAGTTCGTCCAATTTTTAAAGATACTACATCGAAGATATAATATTTTTATCATTTTTCCTAGTAAGAGGAGTATTGAAATTTTCAATAAACAATCATCCAACCTCTAACATAAAACGGAATCCCCCGCCACAAGACCAAGGCTTCTTCGCGTGAACCCTTGCGATCAAAATCCGGCCATCTTTTTTGAGCCGTGCAATGGCCTTCGTTATTTGTGGATGATTAAGGCTCGTTCCCTTTATACGTTCATCCAAAAGTATTTCATCTCCATTCGAAATGGTAATGCGGTAGCCCAAAATCGGAATGTTGAACCAAGGCACATTGATACCTATCTTTAATGCGTCAATCTGCTTAATCAAGCCTAACGGATAGGTGCCGGATTTTATCAATTGACTATTTTTGAGGACAAAAAATTCGTGATGTTTTACCCTGTGTGAGGAAAGTATAATCGTATCGACCACGGTACCGGCCACCGTAACATAGATTCTGTTGGCTTGCTTCTCCCGGGTTGTTAGCAGCACGAATTGGTTGTACCCTACTTTTTGACAAGAGACATCTGGCGAACTTATGGTAATCAAATTGCGCCGCTCCCTCGACTTTTCTATGGTCATTTCTGCGCTCGGAATTTCTTCGTAATAACCATTAATTTGGAGTAAATTATTAGGCCCTACAAATATCGAATCCGTATGCAGATCTCGAATGGTATAGTCTTGGGCAAGGGAAAATTGTGTTGATAAGCTCAGCATTAACAACAACATATTTACAAAAAAGTGATGATTCTTATTTGAGTAATTTTGTTTGATGGTGTTTTAATTTTATGTTTTATGTTTTATGTTGTGCGAAGTAAAGTTTGAGCCATACGATGCGCAATAAAGATTGGCTCCGTATATTGATTTTTGGTGTCGGTGCTACGCACCTATTACAACATTACAGTTAATAGTTTTTTTACAAATGGTGCCGCTCCTCTGGAGCTATTAAACCTGATTCCATTACGATAGGGTGAGGTTCAGAGAACCGACACCGTTTGTAATCATAAAAGAACGAACAAATTATCAGAGGTACGTAGTACCGGCACCATTAAAATTTTTCGCTTATGGTTCAATCTTTATTGCGTTTATTGTGGTTAAAACTTTACTGCGTACAACATTTATTATAACGTATTTATACCTAAAAAATTGGATTTTCAGTTACCAAACCTTGAAAATTTATGGTTGACCATAAAAAATAGCTTGAAAATTTATGGTTTAGCATAAATTTTCTACCTTTACAAGAAAATCATGATTACCCGCTTACTAGAAGACACATTAACCCAACGACTCACAAAATCTAATAAAATATTAATATTATATGGTGCAAGGCAGGTTGGAAAAACCACACTAGCGAGGCAAATATTAAAAAAAGCATCCGGTAACATTTTGGAAATCAACGCCGACCGCCAACCTTATGCAGCAGTATTGTCTAGCCGGAATCTGGAACAACTAAAAGGTCTAGTTAGTGGATACGATGTTATATTCATAGATGAGGCACAACGCATTCCAGACATTGGCATTAACCTAAAAATTTTGCATGATGAAATGCCAGACCTGAAAATCATGGTGACGGGTTCCTCCTCTCTAGACCTAGCCAACCGAATTAAAGAGCCGCTTACCGGGCGAATTTGGACGAACAAACTTTATCCCATATCTATAACAGAATGGAAAAATTATGCAAGCTTGAATGACTTCGAGTTGCGCATGAAACTAGAAGAATGGATGCGCTTTGGGAGTTACCCTGAAGTATTGCTTTTCGAGAATCATAATGATAAAAGGCAATACCTCGCGGAATTGACGGCCGCTTACCTTTACAAGGATATTCTTGCATTGGCCAATATTCGTTATCCTGAAAAATTGCGACAATTACTAAAATTGCTGGCCTTCCAAATCGGGAATCTAGTGTCCATTCATGAACTCGCTATTTCTCTTCAAGTAAATAGGGATACTATTATCAACTATATTGATCTTTTGGAAAAAGCTTTTGTTATTTTTAAACTATCGGGTTTCAATAGGAACTTGCGCAAGGAAGTTACCAGCATGGATAAAATTTATTTTTATGATTTAGGGGTTCGCAATGCTTTAATCGAAAATTACAATATACTTTCTACAAGAAATGACATCGGGCAACTTTGGGAAAATTTTCTACTCTCTGAACGCATGAAAAAAATGGCATACGAAAAGGCATTTGCCAATCGCTATTTTTGGCGTACCCATTCTGGTGCGGAATTGGATTATGTAGAGGAAAAGGATGACCAACTTTTTGGCTTTAAATTTAAATGGAAAACTAAAAAAGTAAGACCGCCAAAAACATGGTTGGAGACTTATGACAATGCTTCTTTTCAGGTAATTAATCCAGAAAATTTTATGGCATTTCTGGATGTTATCCCCAATCAATAATGTACAACTTCATACAACGAAAAAAACTACGGACAAGTACTGATCCATCATTTCCATATTATTTGCGAACATAAATCTAACAAACGGCGTTAGCTCTCCACTTCTGAGGGCCGTAGCAGCAATCCACCTTTCTTCAACACCACTCTTATCAGCATAAGCGATATTCGAATAAGCATTAGAACCTGTATACACGACATGCGAATGATTCGTGACGCTTCGCATGTCTACATAGCCTGAAAAATCAGGCACCACTACTAGACCATCATCTTCTGGGTTATTAATAATATTATAAACCAGATCATAAAACTCATTCGTGAGAACAGTTTGGACATAGTCAGATTGGCCTTGTTGTAGGATGAAGTATTTTTTTATAACTTGATGCATGCATAGATGCCGTTCGAATAAAAAATAAAAGTAAGGCAAGCCAACATCATCGACTCACCTTAATGGAATACCCTATAAATTAAACATCTATGAAATATTCCTCAGGGCCACCATCTTCTTTTGGTGGTGCAATGATCACAGAATGACAGTAATCTTCAAGATACTGTTCAAAAGAGACGCCTTCAAGCGAACGTGTTGTTAGCGCAAGAAGCGTAAATAAACCAGCATACGAATCATAATTACTAGCTGTAACCAAGCCTAACTCTGGACAATCCCATGCATTACCACCTTGCGTGGTCTGCATTTCACTAAAATTTAAGTTTTTCATACAAAAATTATTTAGATTTAATAAAACATAAGTGCTATCATACAAAAGCACTGTATGCATTGAGGTTAAACATCAATAAAAATCTCACTAGGATCACTATCTTCTTTTGGTGGTGCAGTGACTGATCCTATATGATACGTACAGTTTGCAGCGATAAACTCGTCGACATTTATATGGCTGAAGGTGTTTCCATACAAATTAATATAATTTATCATTTCCGCCACTTCATCATAATTATCAGATGTAACATAGGGTACTAGTGACCCTGGGCAGTACCAATAACCGTCGCCACCTTGTGTGACTTCCATTTCGTTGAAATTTAAATTTTTCATAAAAAAAATTTTATTAAGGTTAAAAAAATAGTTAACAGAACTAAAAATATTCAACAAATAAATATATAATAAGTTTAAATATTTTTATTTTTTACACTTTTTTTCATAGCATCCAACGATTTATCAATTTGTCATTGCCCCCGGCATCAAATCATTCCAATACTCACTATAAAGGTTTTCTGATAATAACAAATCATCGTGCTGCCCTTCTGCCTGAATAAGTCCATCCTTGATGACATATATCCGATCCGCATGCCGTGTCGTTTTAAGTCGGTGTGTCACGAAAATAATGGCTACATCTTGTTTAATTTGCTGTAATAAATTTAAAATAAACAACTCGGTATTGCGATCCATCGCCGAAGTCGCTTCGTCCAGCAGGAGCACCTGCGGCCTTTTGAATAAGGCACGAGCCAGTCCAACGAGCTGTCTTTGGCCACCGGAAATATTCGCCCCTTCTTCTCCAAGGACAGTCGCGTAAGCCTGTGGAAATTGCCGAAAATATTTTCCGAAACCTGCCTGCTCGCAAAACTCGATGACCTCCTTCGGGGTACAGGAAGTATCACCCAAGGTAATATTGTCTATCAAGTTGCTATTAAACAACTCAATCTGTTGGGGCACTACGCCGATGGTTTTCCGCCATTCTATTGTAGATAAACTATCCCAAGTGCGGCCATTGA
>JAHDGC010000384.1 GCA_020627865.1 Saprospiraceae bacterium
AACAAAAAAGGTAAGCCGTACAAACTGCACTGACTTACCAATAGATTGTTTTCCTGGCGTGTTGAGGGTGTTTAAAGTTGGGTTTTATTTTTTGCAAAAGCCCTACATGATTATCGTATTGCAATGTTCAAGCCAAAACGGGTATTAAAAGACCTATTATTCAATGGATTTATTAATCCCAGCACATTGTCCGTCAAAGCAATTATTTGTATAGGGCCTAAGTTCAAATTCATATTGAATCCAAGTGATGTTTTTGATAGCGTAGATTTAGAAACCACTAGCCCCAATGCACAGATATTCCCCAACTCCGCCGTACCACTAAGCGCGACGGCAGGCAAACTTTTACCATTCATATTTTCCAATAAAAATAAGCCGCCCGCACGAAACCACTTATTCAGCTGATATTGACCACTCAAATACAACTTAAGGGGAAGGCTGCTGCGATAAGCATTTTGAGTTTCCACAAAATCAAAAGTATTTGTTAGGGAATCTAGCAGGTTGTCATAAGACAAAGAATCTCCGTCCAAAGCTGCTGAAACATCAATACCATCATAGGTAAACTCCCCCTTACTCTCATTATTATAAACATGATCTTTCCACTTAATCATACCCAGATCAACCAAACTTGCCGCGATCTTCACCCTTTCATTCACCTCATATTGTGCCCCAAGATCAATGGCAAAGCCCGGGTTATTCCCGAAAATATCTCCAGCCTTAAATTCCAAGGCATCCAGATCAAAATTCTGCATGCCACCATATTCGTGACTAGCAGATGTGTTCACTAAATAATCCGTATTCACGGTCAAGGCATAAAACTCCGGATCGGTATAAACCGATACGACCTTCTTCTCCGTAAGGACATTGGCCAATCCATTCAGGTATTTCAATCGCCCACCAATATTCAGTTTCGCTAGTTTATAAGAAAAACCTACACCGATTTCACTGTATACATCCAGCATCAATTCTGGAGCAAGGTTTACAGTTTCATCTATAAATTTGGCATTACCATCCAAAGCCAACTCTGCCAGCGCTTTCGGGAAACGCACCAAGCTGTTGAAGCGAATTTGATGCCCAACCGATGCTCGCCATCTTTTTCCTCCGAAACCAAATCCCATAGCGGAAAGAGACAATTCCGTGCGCAACATGTTATCCTCTCCAAGCCGAGACATTAAGTTATTCTTATCTACTTTATAATTTCCATTATCCTGCTCTAGTAACAAATCATTCACACTGGCTACAGAATTCGAAAACCCAGCATAGGCATTGGGTAAAGAAAGTACAAATTTTTTCTCTGTAAAAAAGGCCGGATTAGTTTGATTCTGCTGTATAGCATTGTTCATGAAATGCAAGCCCAATTCTTGTGCAGTCAACAGCATGCACAAAAGTTGGAAACACAATAATAATGTAAGATTCTTTATCATGGAGTAATAACTTTTCAATTTGATTTTTTGAATGATTCCAGACCTATCGACGGACGGTTGCCCGCACCCCTAATTTAACATCGACGCCCTGCGTGTTTTTAATACGCACATTTTCCTGCCCATCATTGTATGTAGAAAGTACAGCATTGATGCGTATAATTGTTGCACTTTTGATGACTTGCATTTTCTCTGCATCAACAGGAATCAACTTTTCTATTGTCGTAGCCTCTATAAACTCACCTGATGCGTCTACTATTGCCGATCCTAATATCGTTGGTATTTCCGGAAAAAGTTTGGTCAATACATTTTGATTTTCATCCAAAAATTCGACCTGCAAAGCCACATCAAGAGGGATGCTATTTTGGGTAATCAACTTAAACTCTCCTTCCAACACATTTTCTAAATCCGAGAAATCTGCCTCGGCCATTTTCTCCAGCTTAAAATCTGAAGCCGTACCATATATTGGCAGCTCCACACCCAAGGAAACACTGATGCTACTAGCATCCGTAACAAATCCATTCGTACTATAATTATTTTCAGGATTGATAACGGCATTTATATCATAAACCATTGCACGGGGGAATGCGCTTAGAATTGCATCAACATTGGAGTTGTCCCGATTAAAAAGAATGTTTGTTTCAACACTATTTCCAACATCATTCAAGCTCGGATAATTCAGCATAAGGCCATTTTCGATCTTATTATGCTCCAAATGAATCATATAGCCATTTTCCGTAACAAATCCCATCGTGTTGAAATCAAGATGGAGCGGAACACCAAAAGAGTTTTCTGCAATCAAAGTTACTTGTGGATCTGCAAATTGAAGATTACCCGCTATAGCGTTTTCATAAAAATCAATATCCAATGTGTCTCGACCAAGGGACAAAGTGGTCTTTTGCCAATTGCCTTTCATATAAGAAAATTCCCAATCCTTTACTGTCCCCTCTACACTCTCCAAAGTAACTTGATTTCCAGAAGTAGTAACGGCCTCATAGTTTACATACAGCCTTTCCGAAGACATTTCAAACATGTATCCAGCCAGTGATACCGGTGCGATGGATGCCTTGGCAGGCAAGGTACCCTCATAGTTTATCCTAGCGGATATAGACAGAGGCAGCCCATCTTTTTTAAATTCAGGAAAAACAATATTCACATTAACATCTATCTCCTCCATAGATTCCAATTCAAAGGCAATCGTTCCAGATTTGAAAAGCATTTCCTCCGCAGCAACCTGTGTCATAAAATTAAACGGAAACTCATTCTCCCGATCCGGTAAGACTAAGGGAAAATCTGGAATAGAAGTGATCATTTCTTCATCAGCAAAACTGAAGATTTCATCCTGATAAACCAGTGTCATGTTCCCAGCCTCATCCACTTCTAAATAACTTTCCAATGTTTCGTCCTGATCCAGAATATCCTGAAGATCAAGGGCACTGTTAACCAAAGGGATGGCAAACTCTGCTTCATATTCCATTTCTTCTATTTCTATATTGCCCAGCTTTTCATAATTGGAACAAGCTGAAAAACACAGGAATAGCATTGCCAGTAAGATGGCATATGTCATTATTCTATACCTCATAAATAGTGAAATTCTGTTTACATCAGGGGGAGAGATGTCAATACTGATATTGTAAAAGCAGTTTAATTACAGGAGGGGACTTTACAAAAGGGAGGAAATACCTATGTTTTAATATCTAAATATCATGCCAATGTTAAAATGGATAGGGATGGTAGGGACAGGGCATGCCCTGTCCCTACCATCCTATGAAACAAAAATGATATTTTCTTCAGGTAGCAATTCCTCATTCCTGTATTTTCGAAGGAGCTGGACAACTGCTAATACATCTTTTTCACAGTATGTGGCAATTCTAGCCAAATCCTTCTCTTGCCAGTATACCCGCCCGACTTCGCTGCCATCAATATCATCCTTGGGAGATGGAATGCCTAAGATAGCGGTTAGCAATTTAAGGGAAGTATAATTTTTGAAGTCACCAAATTTCCACATTTCAAGAGTATCCAATAAATGTTTGGTTTCCCAAGGCTTTTTCCCAGAAATATCCAAGGGCCTAGGCATAGGAAGCTGGTTGATGACTATGCGTCTACAGATATAAGGGATGTCGAATTCTTTAAGGTTGTGGCCGCAGAAGTAATGTTTGGTCAGATTGTAATAATATTGATTTATCAACTCAGAAAACTGCACCAATAATTTCTTCTCATTATCATCCGCAAAAGATTTTAAACGCAGGTTTAAGGCACCCGTTTTTTTGTCTTTGATAACGATTCCGACAGAAATACACACAATTTTACCATATTCGGCAAAAATTGCGGCTCTTTGTTCATAGGTTTCCCTAACTTCTTCCTCCGTAATTGGCTCATCATACTTTCTAAGGACAGATTTTGTTTTTGACTTCCATAAACTTTGCAAACTCTCCGGCAGTTCTTCATAGGTGGCTTTGTTGGAAACGGTTTCGATATCCAGAAACAGGATATTTGCCATGTCTAAATGCTCTAACATAGTATATCTGTGTTAAAAGGTGATAGGAATAGAGCTGTAGCATATTTTTTATTAAAAAAATTCAAAATATGAGTATAGATTTCGTATTTTACATGAAAAACTCGGCTCTTTGAAATAAAAATTGCCTTCGCTTCAAATTTCCGCGAATATAAGCTTTTTACTCCCGAAAAACAATTATTTTGATTATAAAAAACAATTATTTTGATTACAAATATTAAAACTTTATAATACAAATATAAATATTATTGAAATCCTTGTTTTTTTGAGGTCTCGTTTCCCTGTGAAATGTTACTTTTGCGCTCAATTTTATCTTAACCAATAAAATAAAAACAGGAATTTCAACGCTATATTGGCAAGATTCCATGTTGATCATAAACAAAAATTAATAGCACGACCAAATTTGTAAGGAAGTTTTACACGAATTTTATTCATCGAAGTGTTATTATTCTTTGTTTATTCCTTAACCAATTGACATTCTTTATTAAATCTACACCACATGAGTAATTCAGATTCAAAACAAAAGTTAGTCGCTATAGCCACTATGGTTATTGTAGCTTTATTAGCTTCAAATGCTTATTTTTGGTATAAATACAACCAATCTAGCACACAAGTCGAAAAGCAGGATAAGCACATTACAGAAGTAGAACAACTAAAAGCGGATTTAGAAAAGCAGTTCTACGATGCACAAAAAGAATTAGATGAACTTAAAGGAGAGAATGAGCAACTTGATTTGGTAATCGAAGAGCAAAAAAACACGTTGGCAGAGCAAAAGGCTAAAATCAGCCGCTTGATCGGTAGTGGAAAAGTTACCAAACAGGATCTAGAAGCAGCAAGGGCACAACTTACCGATATGCTTGTGCAGCGGGATCAGATGATTGCAGAAATCAATACCCTTAAAAATGACAAGGAAGCCTTGACACAACAAGCGGTAAGGCTTACCGAAGAGAAAACGGTACTACAAACTGAAATTGAAGCGGAGAAAGTCATCAATATGGAGTTGAATGATGCTAAGGCTACACTGGTTAGTCAGAAGGAAGATTTGGAAAAAGAAAAAGAGGACTTGACGAAGAAGGTCAACATTGGCTCCGTAATAAAAGTAGATGACCTAGAAGTTACGGGCTGGAAAATCAGAAAGAGTGGTAAACCCGTGAAGAAGAAATATGCTAAAAATATTGATCGTCTGACGATTTGCTTCACACCAGAATCTAACGAGCTTGCGGCCTCGGGCAACGAACAATTCTACATTAGGCTTATTAACCCTATTGGAGAAACGCTTGCCAATGAAAATATGGGTTCTGGTATTTTCAAAAACCAGAAAACAGACGAAGACGTACGGTATACTTCTATAGAAGAGTTTGAATACAATAGAACTTCCCAGCAAAGATGTATGGATTGGGAGCCAAGTATTGCCTTGCATAAAGGAGAATACCAAATCGAGATATTCAATAAAGGATATTTATCCGGCATAAATACTTTTGCATTGAAGTAACTTTTTGTGTATTATTTTGTTTAATACAAAAAATCCATCTGTTCCCTTATAACAGATGGATTTTTTGTATATTAAGTTCCGCCATCGCTCCCCCTAAACCCCCAAAGCCTGCCTGTACAAGTACACGCAGACAGGGGGTTGCCATCGCGCAATTTACTGTTACTTTATCCAAAGTTCCTATTTGAACTATCAAATTAATTATCATGCAAGAAGAAAAAGAAGAACTACCATTCGTAAATCCGATAGATGAGGATAAAGTCGCAGAAAACCCTCACCTACTCCCATATGCACATACCGTCGGTGGAGCGGTGATTCGTCCAGAGGATAAAGGACGACTCAAGGGGCTTGCCGTTACGGCCATGTATGAACAAACAGACAAGCAACTCCTTCAGATTAAAGAACAAATTGAACTATTGGCAACGCAGGCAAGAGCCATCCAAAAAAGAGTAGAAGTCTCAGAACGCATTTATGGTGCAGACCTCAATTTCAGGCCTACTATCGGTCATATTTATCATCTCTATAACAAAAACAACGAGCAAGACGTTTTATCTATGATTGGGCCGGATGAATGGGGCAAGTCCTGTCCATATGAATTTGTCGCCTCCATCAAACTGATGGCTGACCATACCTGGGAAATTCTATAAGTGAAGAAGTAAAAATTAAAAAGGCCAAAAGTAACCCCGATTAAAATACGGGATGTCGCTGCGTTCTAAAAGTACGCACTTGCTAATCGACAGTTTATAACTTTAGCAGCTCAACTTATTTTGACTCTTTCTCTAAATCTTAAATTCATGCTCCGAACTTTGTTCATATTCTATATATGCTTTTCTCTGGCTTCCTCCATGATAGCACAGGAAGAAACCGCTCCTATCGTATGGCTAGATAGCCTTGTCTATGATTTTGGAGAAATTCCCCAAGGGGTTCCGGCAAAAACGAGCTTTAAGTTCAAAAATAACTCCCCAGACGTCATTACCATTGACAATGTCCGAACAACTTGCGGTTGTACTTCCCCCAATTGGGAAACAGAAGCCATCCCACCAGATACCAACAGTGAAATAAAGATTGTCTATGACGCAAAAAAAACAGGCTATTTCCGTAAAAAGATCAAGGTCTATTTTAGTGACATCAAAAAAGGTTATAAAATGTTTATTGAGGGAGAGGTACAGGAATAAACACTAATTTCCCCCTTTTTTTGCATGCTTGTCGATAAAAAAGGCCAAATTCTCTATTAAGGCACCAAAGATAAATTACACATCATTAGTTTTTCGTTTATATTTGCAGGAATTATTGAGTCTTTAATAATTTTCATAAAAGTTGTTATATCAATAATATCCTGATTTTTTCACACTTGTAATCAGCAATCCTGATATTTCAATTGCTTATTGCTAAAACTAAACGACGTGGGTTTATTTGTATTTTTTCTTGTCACTTACATATTGCTTTGTTTCAGCTTATATAAAATCTTTGAAAAAACCAATATCGAACCTTGGAAAGCCCTTGTTCCGGGATTCAATTTCATAGAATGGTGTGGATTGATTGGTCGCCCCAAATGGTGGGCTGCACTCTTACTTATTCCTATAGTCAATTTCTTCATTTATGCCGGCATGTGTGTAGATATGGTGCGCTCTTTCGGGAAATATGGCTTT
>JAHDGC010000385.1:0-5134 GCA_020627865.1 Saprospiraceae bacterium
ATTTTATATTTTTCTAAATATTCTTCAAACTCATCTGGACTCATTAAAAAAGAAAGACTCCTAAAAATAGCAATCAACTTAGCAATCGTACTTTTCCCAGTAGATTGCGGCCCAATCAAGATCAGTATTTTATTTAGCTCAATGTCTATTTTTTTTATCGGCCCGAATTTTTCAACGATTAATCTTTCTGCCATATTTTAGATTATTATGCACCACAAATATGAGCATTATTTTTTAATAAGCCAATGATATTTTGAACTGCTTTTGTTATGGAAATGGAACTACTTATTCGAGAGGCGGTCTAAAATAATTCAAGCCCTGCCAAACAACAAGGCTTGAACCATATAATTTCAACAAATTTTCCAGAGATTTGCATCTCTGTCTGCCTGCCGAAGCCACGCAGACAGGGCAAGGATATACCGTTCCTACGGAACTCGTATAATATTAAGAAGTCTAGCCCTTTTAAACCTTCTCCGCCACCGCATTCTTACTCACTGGCACATACGGTTTCCCCTTCAGAGCTGTTCTAGAAATAACAATACGTTGCACTTCAGAGGTACCTTCATAAATTTGAGTAATCTTGGCATCTCGCATCAACCTTTCGACATGGTATTCTTTTACGAAACCATAACCACCATGCACCTGAACGGCCTCAACACTATGTCGCATCGCCACCTCAGAGGCATACAATTTTGCCATTGAGCTGGCCGCACTGTAATCCATATGTTGGTCCTTCAACCAAGCGGCGCGGTAAACCAAAAGGCGAGCCGCTTCCGTTTCTACAGACATATCCGCTAGCTTGAAAGCAATCGCTTGATGCTGGCTGATCGGCTTACCGAAAGCTTCTCTTTCTTGGGAATACGCTAAGGACAATTCGTAGGAACCTGCCGCAATGCCGAGCGCTTGAGCTGCAATCCCGATTCGTCCTCCCGTGAGGGTTTTCATGGCAAATTTAAAACCGAAGCCATCTTCTCCGATACGATTTTCTTTAGGTACTTTTACATCGGAATACATAATGGTATGCGTATCAGAAGAGCGGATTCCTAGCTTATCTTCTTTGCCCCCAATTTGGACGCCCTCCCAATCTGTTTCTACAATAAAGGCATTGATCCCTCTGTGACCTTTCTCTGCATCGGTTTGTGCAATCACAAGATGAACTTTTGACGTTCCTCCATTGGTAATCCAGTTTTTGGTACCATTGAGTAAATAGTGGTCGCCCATATCTATCGCTGTTGTCCTTTGGCTAGTGGCATCGCTACCTGCCTCTGGTTCAGAAAGGCAGAAAGCACCAATCCATTCTCCGGTCGCAAGTTTGGTAAGGTATTTTTGCTTTTGTGCTTCAGTTCCAAAAGTTTCCAATCCCCAACAAACTAAAGAATTGTTTACAGACATGATCACGGAACAGGAGTTATCCACTTTGGAGATTTCCTCCATTGCCAATACATAAGAAATGGTATCCATACCGCCGCCGCCATATTCTGGGGAAACCATCATGCCTAGGAAACCCAGTTCAGCCATTTTGCGGACTTGTTCTGTTGGGTATGTCATGTTTTTGTCTCTTTCGATGACGCCGGGTTTGAGTTCTTTTTGTGCAAATTCACGGGCAGCTTCCTTTACTGCTAAATGTTCTTCGGATAATTCGAAATGCATAATTATGATTTAAAATGAAAGGAGGTTTTGTTTATTCACATGGTATTAAATGTATAACCAATACCTTACTAAATATGTTGCAAAGATACGCCATTTTGGCCAATCAATGGAGCCTTGATTCGTGTTTTTTAAAAGTAGTATCGTAATGCCTTACGGTTACATTATGACATTTTAATAAGTCATATCGAATAAATTATTTTGTTTTAATATTTAAACAAAAAATTGATTTTCATGAAAATATTATTCACTTTTGTGGTATGAGAAAAACCTATAACTTTATTTCCTTTCTTTCTGATTATGGTTTTAAAGCTACCTTTGGGGATGAAAGCGACACCTTATTCCTAAGAACAGCATTGGCAGCAGTATTACAGAGTAATATTCCGATAGGAGCAGTTACATTTTTAGATAAGGAGTTTATTGGTATAACGGAAGCTGGTAGGGGTGGCTTATATGATTTGATGTGTGTTGATAAATATGGAGAAACATTCATTGTGGAAATGCAGGCGAGTCCATATGAATACTTCATGCATCGGTCAAAATTTTATGCTTTTCAACGACTCAATACGTTCATAAAAAAAGGGAAATATGAATTTCAAGACCTAAAAAAGATATACAGTATTGCCTTCTTGGCACACGATATTTTTCCTAGCTCAAAAGAATATTACCATTATGGCACCTTACAAAACCAACATGGGGAAGAAATGGACAGCCAAATCACACATATTATCATAGAAATTCGTAAATTTGACAAACCGGCGTCAGAGATACGTACAAACTTGGATAAACTCATTTATGTTATGAAAAATTTGGAGAAGTTTAACAAAGGAATCATAGAAGTACCAGAATTCATTACAGAAGAATGGATTGAAAGTGCTATGCACAAGCTAGATAATAGCATACTGACACCCGAAGAAAGAATGCACTATGAAATCATGCTTGCCAGAAATGCTTCTATATTTTATATCCAAAGAAAAGAAATGGAAGAAATGAAAAAAGAAAGCAGAGAAGAAGGAAGAGAAGAAGGAAGAGAAGAAGGAAGGCAAGAAGGAAGGCAAGAAGGAAAGGAAGAAGGCAGGCAAGAAGGAAAGGAAGAAGGCAGGCAAGAAGCCATAGCAGAAATGACAAAAAAAATTGAAGCGGAAAGAAGGAGGCAAAACCTCGAACTAGTAAAAAAATCAAAAGCCATGGGGTTAACAAATACTGCAATTGTAAAATTAACCGGACTGCCAATTAAGGAGGTATTAAAACTACTTAGATAAATTCATTTATGTTATGAAAAATCCCAATAAGAGACAAGATGAAAGCAGAAAACTGTGATATACTAATAAGAAGATTAAGCATTAAACAACAAGAGTTGAGCGTAGAGTACAAAAGACATTATCCAAATTTTCATGGCCTTTGGATAAGTAATTTTTTAGAAACAGTTGCTCCACTTGGCCATTGCATTTTCAAAAAGTAAAATCCCTCAGGGAAATGGCTTACATTTACAGTATCGCAAAACTTTTTCTGTAACAATAATCTCCCTTCCCGGGAAAACAATTGCACATCTGGCAGCGTAAGTTCGTTCTTTACCAAAGTCTTTATATAAATTACATCATCAACGGGATTTGGGGAAACGAAGTAATCTAAATTTGGGATGGGTTCACTATTAGAAGACAAAGGAGCTAAACTGCAAGCTGTTTGCAAACCAGCTTCATAACGCAATACTGCCTCAATGGTATTTGTCGCTAATTCATTTGGAAATCCAATAGGCGGCCAATTAGTACCATTCTCATAAAAAACAGGAGTCCCAGCAAGGTAAAGAGAAGCCTCTTCTGGAGCATTAGTAGTATCCGGCATTACATTCCCTAACACATTATTCCCAGATTCAAAATGATTTTCTCCTTGCAGGAAATAGAAACCTAAAGCCGTTTCAAAATTGGTAATTTCATTGCCTATGAAATTTTGGCCATCAGAAGCGGGGTTATTATTCATAAAAATACCATAAAGCTCTCCTCGATTCCTGAAAAATGTATTGTTAGGGCCATTGATACCATGAGAATTATCAATCACGATATTTTGAACCACATTACCCTCAAACAAATTACAATAAGGATAATTACCATGCAAGACCAGATCACCTGCAGAATTGGATGGCAGGATAACATCTGTCCAGAATGGATCACGGGAATAATTGTAGGAAATTATATTGCCATTCGCCCCGGCCTGAAGTAGTATAGAATGACGAAGGTGATTGAAAATATTATCTGCAACAAGACATTCCCCCGTTGCAAAATGTAGCACGACACCATAAGCTCTCCCTCCTCCTCCATAACCAAATCCATCCTGGAACCATGATCCAGAAACTTCCACATTGGTACTGTTCCGGATATCTACATGCCCGAAGTTACAGTTCAAACTTTTCAGGCATTTTATTTTGCTATTCCCTACATAATCAAAAACAATATTGCTGGTTTGCATAGCTGTAGAATCCATCCTTTCTATAGCGAAATTATTCAACAATATATTTTCAATAAGACTTACCTTATGAATTTTCGCATTTAAATTCACGGCAAAATCCCTGCGTAAAGGACTCGCTAGGGAAATCGTATCTCCAACAACGTCAGTCACTTCAATAATTTGTCCTGTGGAATTTTCTGCCCAAGTAGATGTAATTAAATTTGTATCATCATCTATAATTTTCACGTAATCTCCAGCAGCAAGGAGGGTTGCATTATCCACTAAAACGAAAAATTCATCCTTAAGAGCATCACCTTGTAACAAGCTAAATTCATCGCCAATATTTCCAGCCGCATGAATAAGGTCGCCAGAGCCATTTAGATCAAAACGCAAGGTTGTGGAATCTGCCGAAGCTCCGACGAGATGGTTTCCAGCATCGAGTTGTATCGTTTCTGAAAATAAATAAGTACCTGTTGGGAAAAAGATCGTGTAAGGACTATTTTCGTTTTCTTGTTGAATAATGGATAGGATTTCATCATTGAAAGTTACACCATCCGGCACGCCTCCAGCTTCCTGAAAATTGATGATGTTTTCGTTTTCAGGAATGGGATTTTTCAGGCCGGCTAATTGCCAGTTGGTGCCTCTTTGTGGCGGTAGAGTTTGGGCAATGATTTGTTTACTCCAAAAAATAAGGATGATATATAGCAGAAAATATTTGGATGCCATCGAAGTTTGTTTTTTTATATACAATATAATGAATTGCCAGCATTATTAAAAAAAACAAGGGTGTAATTTTAGTTAAATTACACCCTTGTTAAGATTAGCATTTCAAACGAATGCATTACACATTTCAAGTTAAATCCTTAACCGTAGCATCCTTTGCATTATCTTGAACAGAACGGATTCCATTTTCCATACCCGATTTGCTTTTATACATTTGGCTTCTGCCGATAGATTGCCCGTTGGCCGCTTTTAAAACGAAATACTCTTGGCCATTGGTGGCTGTTTTTTGCTCGAAGTTCCCCTCATCAACAGCATTCGTGAT
>JAHDGC010000385.1:5144-7042 GCA_020627865.1 Saprospiraceae bacterium
GCTCCTTGCTTGTTTTCGTAAGATTCGCTTTGGAGGATAATTTCTCCATTCTTGGCTTTCAGGCGAAAATGGTATTTGCTGGTCTTTTCAGATTGAAAGATTTCAAAAGGCATATTTCTTTTTTTAGTTAAAAAATTTGAATTTCTAGCTACAAAGGTAATAGATTGTTTTTGCTTCTATGTAAAGAATCGGAGAAAAATGATTTGTCGTTATACTACCAATGTTTGTTTTTATGGGTTTGACCGTATTATAACTACGAATCTTCCTACTCACTCCAACTTCACCAACTCCTTCAACTCCTCATTAGAAAACTCCCCGATCCACTTCTCCCCCGTACTAACCGCCAAGTTGGCCAACTCCTTTTTCTTTTGGAGAATTTCGTTGATTTTTTCCTCAAAAGTACCTTTGGTAATAAAACGATGCACCATCACATTTCTAGTTTGCCCGATGCGATAAGCACGATCTGTTGCCTGTGCTTCCACTGCTGGATTCCACCACAAATCAAAATGTATCACGTTGGAAGCAGCCGTCAGATTCAAGCCCGTTCCACCAGCTTTCAGGGAAAGGATCATGATCCTAGTATTCCTGTGATTTTGAAAACGATCTACCATTTCATCCCTCCCTTTTCTAGAAACACCACCGTGCAAGAACGGAATTTCCAAACCAAATTCTGCTTCTAACATTTCCACCAACATCTTCCCCATTTCCTGATACTGTGTAAAAATAAGCGTCTTTTCTCCATTATCTAAAATTTCCCGTAACAAGGCGTACAACAGAACACACTTACCGGAGAGGACAGGGTCTTTCGCTCCTTTTTTGAGGAAATGTCGTGGGTGATTACAGATTTGTTTTAGGGCTGTTATCAATTTTAGGACAAGGCCTCTTCGCTGGATACCTTCTGCTTTTTCAATCGTTTGCATGGTGTTATCAATGACACTTTGGTAGACGGCGGCCTGATCTTTGGTCAATTCACAAAACTGATCTTTCTCGATTTTATCCGGCAAATCCTTGATGATGCTTTTATCTGATTTTAGTCTCCGCAAGATGAAAGGTTGGGTCACTCTCCGGAAATGGTCGAGCTTGGCCTGATCGCGATCTGCTTCGATGGGCTTGGCGTATTCTTTTTTAAATTTCGTCAAGTTACCGAGGTAGCCTTTATTCGAAAAATCAAAGATACTCCAGTATTCACTGAGGCGATTTTCTACCGGAGTTCCGCTCATCGCAATGCGGACGTTCGCTTTAATTTTTTTGACGGCTTTCGTTTGGGCTGTCGCCGGATTTTTAATATTTTGAGCCTCATCTATAACAACGGCCAGCCATTTTTGCTTGTTGAGTTTTGCGGTTTCTGAACGAACAACGCCATAGGTCGTAATTAAAACATCGGCTTCTTTTAGAGGTTCCAACTGGCGGTTTGTTCCGTGATAAACGTGGGTCTGCAATATGGGAGCAAACTTGGCAATTTCCCTGTCCCAATTGCTTAATAAAGTTGTTGGCACAATGATAAGGGCTTTTTGTTTTTCAAAGGCACCATCTTCCTTGAGCTTCAATAAGGTGGCAATGACTTGTAAGGTTTTCCCCAATCCCATATCGTCGGCGATCAAACTCCCGAAACCCAGTTGCGTATTTTTATACAACCATTCGTAACCGGATTTTTGATAAGGCCGCAATTTCGCTTTGAGCTTTTTCGGCACCTTGGTTTTCTCCCCTTTCAAAAGTTGATCCATTAATTTTCTGGCTTTTTTATCCAGCGAAATGGGTGCACCTTCGTATTCTTCGGCAAGCGCCGTTTGCAAAACTTCATTAGCATTCAACCTTGGCGGACTTTCCAGTTTGTCAATCAATTTTTGAATTTCATCTTCATCAAAATAAATATATTGATCGTTAATTTTGACAATACC
>JAHDGC010000386.1 GCA_020627865.1 Saprospiraceae bacterium
GTTCATCAATCTTATAACAAAATACAAAATAAGTAAAACATTCAAAAATTAATATGCCACAATTAGCATTATAAATATTACTTAAACGTCGTAAGCATTACGACGCTACAGCTAATTTTTCTATACATTTAGGGATAATTTTAAAACTTTATGTATTAATCGTATATTGGAAATTATTTTATCAACAGAAATCCTCCAAAATGTCTGAAGTCAAAACGCATTATAGAACTTGTAATCTTTGCGAAGCCATGTGTGGCTTGGAAATTCAATACCAAGATCGGGAAGTGCTCACCATAAAAGGAGATAAACAAGATCCGTTCAGCAGGGGGCATATTTGTCCAAAAGCAGTTGCCTTGAAAGATATTTTTGAAGATCCAGATCGCCTGAAATATCCTGTTAAGAAAACAGAAAATGGCTGGGAGGAAATCAGCTGGGATGCAGCCTATGGTGAAGTGGTTACTCGGATTCAAGGTATACAACAAGAACATGGGAAAAATGCAGTTGGGATTTATCAAGGCAATCCCAATGTGCACAATACGGGCGCGATGCTTTTTGGAGCTGGATTTGTAAAATCTTTAAAAACGAAAAATCGCTTTAGTGCAACCTCTACCGATCAACTCCCTCATCATTTTGCAGCGTACTATATGCTTGGCCATTTCTTTTTGTTGCCCGTTCCGGATATTGACCGAACAGATTTCTTGCTGATTCTTGGCGCAAATCCAATGGTATCCAATGGGAGTATTATGACCGCTCCGGATATTGGCCATCGACTAAAAGCCATTCAAGAAAGGGACGGTAAAATTATCGTTATTGATCCTCGCAAAACACAAACAGCCAAGAAAGCAGATCAGCATATTTTTGTCCAACCGGGCAAGGATGTATTTTTGTTGTTATCCATCATACAGGTTATTTTCAAGGAAGGACTAGTACAACTGGACAGACTCGGGGCATATACTGTTGGGGTAGCAACACTTCAGGAGGTGGTCAGGCCTTATACTCCAGAAAAAACGGCTTCCATAACGGGGATTCCGGCGGAGATCACGAGGACGCTTGCCCTTGATTTTGCGAAAGCAGAAAAAGCGGTTTGTTATGGTCGACTGGGTGTTTCCACGCAAGAATTTGGCGGACTTTGCCAATGGCTTGTTAATGCCTTAAATATCATTACCGGAAACTTTGACGAGGAAGGCGGCGCGATGTTCACCCTTCCAGCGATCGACAATGTTGCTTTCCTAGCACAAAAGGGAAGCTTGGGTTCGCATGGTCGCTGGAAGAGTCGGGTAAGTGGGCAAAAGGAATTTTCTGGAGAATTACCCAACAGTGTGATGGCGGAAGAAATTCTAACACCAGGCGAAGGACAAATCAAGGCGATGGTAACGGTTGCCGGCAACCCGATTCTCTCGACACCGAATGGACAGCAACTTGACGAAGCATTTTCCAAACTGGAATTTATGCTGGCTATTGATATTTACATCAATGAAACGACTCGGCACGCCGATATTATTTTGCCACCGACAACGGGATTAGAATGTAGCCACTACGACACAGTATTCCATACCTTGGCGATCCGGAATACCAGCAAGTATTCGGAGGCGCTTTTTGAAAAAGAAGATAAGCAAAGGCATACGCATGAAATTTTGCAGGAATTGACTTCCAGATTATCAGGCAAACTCAACAACAACTTTACACCAGAGATGATGCTAACAGGTGGCATGCAAATGGGGCCTCATGCGAAGGATGGACTGAGCTTTGATAAAGTAAAAAAAGAACCACATGGCATAGATTTAGGCCCACTGACATCCGTATTTCCCAACAGGTTATTTACAAAAGATAAAATTTTGCAGCTTGCGCCTAAAGTTTTCCTTGAGGATATGGCCAGAGTTCAAGTCATTTTTGAAACAACACATAAAGATGATACCTTCCCTTTCCAGTTGATTGGTCGTCGATTGTTGCGCTCTAACAATTCGTGGATGCACAATAGTTACCGTTTGGTGAAAGGCGGCAATGCTTGTACGGCCTTGATTCACCCCGAAGATGCAGCAACATTAGGTTTGAAAGATGGTGAAATGGTTACCATTGCTTCTCGGGTAAATTCGGTAAAGATTGCTTGTGAAATTTCGGACGAAGTGATGCGTGGTGTGGTGAGTATTCCGCACGGTTTTGGCCACGACAAGGAGGGGATACGGCTCTCCATTGCACAAGCACATGCTGGGGTGAGCATCAATGATTTGACGGATGAAAAGTGTCAGGATGTTTTGACAGGGAATGCGGTTTTGAATGGGGTTCCGGTGGGGATAGTTGTTTGTGATTAGTTGTTTCCTATACGCTACCTGAATATCCTAGTCTGTTTTCCGGTCAAAGACCCTTACTTTTATTTGCGTACAACAATCCTCTGGATATGTTGTCGCGAACAGTAATTTATATCGTTTTTAACTTGTAAAATTAATGAATCAACAAAAAATATATCTATTTTCAGCAAAATAATTATCTTTGTGTTCACGACTTAAGCTTTTTTATAAAATCATAAACGATAAAACCAAATTATTTTGACAGCAACGATGAACAGAGAAATCCACAAATGGTATAGCCCAGCGTTGAATAAAGAAATGGAAATTGCCGTATATGGTCATTATGGCGATGCCCTATTGTTACTGCCCACTGCTGGAGCAGATTATCTTGAATATGAAAGGTTTCACTTGATTAGTACCATCCAAGATGTTATCAACAGTGGAAAATTCAAGGTATTTTCCATCAACAGTATCAACTCCGAAAGCTGGCTCAACAGCAAGATGCACCCTCGGCATAAAGCCATTCGTCACCAACAATTTAACCATTATGTTGAAAATGAGGTGCTGCCTTTTATCAAGACGCATACCTCTCCAATGACGCCTGTTTTTACAGCCGGAGCATCCTTGGGTGCCTTGCATTCCGCCAATTTATTTTTCCGTCGGCCTGATCTTTTTGCCGGTGTAATTGCCATGAGTGGGAATTATGACCTGAGTACTTATACCGACGGCTATTATGATACGGATGTTTATTTCAATTCTCCAGAGCATTATTTATACAATATGAATGATGAAAATCTGTTGAATCAAATCCGCAAAAGCAGGCATATTCATATCTTGTCGGGTTCGGGGGATTATGAAACACCGGATGCATCTAGGCGTTTTTCTGCGTTGTTGGATTTCAAGGGCATTCCGAATGATCTTGATGTTTGGGGTTATGATATGCCGCATGACTGGCCAACTTGGCGGGCGATGTTGCCTTATGTTTTGTCGGCGAAATTTTAGATTATAGCAATTATAACCACGATGAAAACGTCGTAAGCATTACGATGCTACATTTAAATGTCTCGAATTAACCTTGTTTCTAGATGCCGAATACTCACAATGAGTATTCGGCATTTTTTTTATAAAAAATTGTAAGGAAAAATCCTGACTCTTCGAAGGGAAACCAGCGTTAAATCAAAGATGTAGCTGAATCAATCGAAAAGTTTTTGTAAATTTGAATTGATTTAAAAATCTAAGTTAGGCAAAATATGAGATTTGTAGATGTCAAAAATGATATAGCTTTTCGTAAAATTTTTGGGAACGAGAAAAAGACCAAGATTCTTATATCCTTTTTGAATGCGACCTTGAAATTGCAAGGGGACAAAAGGATAAAGGAAGTAACGATTATTAATCCCTATCTCTTGCCAAGGGTTGCGGGGGAGAAGGCTTCTATTATAGATGTTCGTGCAAAAGATGTTACGGGCAGGCAATTCGTGATAGAGATGCAGGTAGCCCATGCAGATGGGTTTGATAAAAGGGTACAATATTACACCTGCAAAGATTACTCCATGCAAATAGACAGGGGCGAACAATATCCCCTTTTGAAACCTACTTATTTTATCGGTATTCTGGATTTTACTTTTTTTGAAAGCCCCGAATATATCTCTCATCATATTATTGTGAACGGGAAAACATACGAGCATAAACTAAAAGATATACAATTTACCTTCATTGAATTGGAGAAGTTTCATTTGAAGGAGGATAAACTCGAAACCTTGATTGAGAAGTGGGTATTCTTCATTAAAAATGCCGAAGAACTCGAAGTTATTCCAGAGCATGTTGATGATGAAGGGTTAAAAGAAGCTTATAAAGATGCACAAATGCATAGTTGGAACAAGGAGGAACTCATCGCTTATGATAAGGTGACAATGGCCTTACAAGATGAACGCGGGAGATTGATTTCGGCAGAGAAAAGGGGGATAGCAAAAGGGAAAACAGAAGGGATAGCAGCAGGGAAAACAGAAGAAAAAGAAGATGTGATTGAAAGATGTATCGAAAAAGACATGCCCGTATCTATCATTGCAGAAATAGTAAACTTAACGGAAGTAGAAGTTAAACTTATCATAGAAAAGATCAAAAACAGAAAAAATAAATGATCTAAGAAAACTCAATCCAGCTTATAACCCTTGTTTCATAAAGTTCCCCAAAGCCTAAAATCATTCATAGTATTATGTTTAGAAAAAATGCACTCCTAAAAATATTAAGCTTGACATTTACGGTTTTATTGATCTACTCCTGCGCCCGAAATCCGGTGACGGGGAAGCGAGATTTCATGTTGATGTCTGAGAAGCGGGAAATTGCTTTAGGTAAACAATACGACCCGAGTGTGCTTTCCACTTTCGGCCTTTACAACGATGATAAATTACAAAAATTTATCGAACAAAAAGGACAGGCGATGGCTCGGATTTCGCATCGCTCTCACTTGAATTACGAGTTTAAAATTCTGGATTCTCCTGTAGTAAATGCATTTGCGGTGCCCGGTGGTTATGTTTACTTTACGCGCGGGATTATGGCGCACTTTAACAATGAGGCAGAATTCGCGGGTGTGCTCGGTCATGAAATCGGACACATTACGGCACGGCATACAGCCAAGCAACAAAGTAAGTCTATTGTTGCACAAATTGGCCTAGTGCTCGGCATGGTGCTGTCTCCCCAGTTCCGGCAATTTGGAGAAACAGCCTCGCAAAGTTTGGGTTTACTTTTCCTAAAATTTGGCAGGGATGCAGAAAGTCAATCGGATAGATTGGGGGTAGAATATTCTACCAAGATCGGTTACGATTCCGCAGAGATGGCCGGATTTTTCAAAACCCTAAGTAGAATATCGAAAAAAAGTGGCGCTGCCGATATTCCAACTTTCCTTTCCACGCACCCTCACCCTATGGATCGGTTCGAAAAGGTAGAAGAACTCACCAAAGAAGCACAGCAAAAATCGAGTGGCAAAAAATTCAAGATCAACCGAGATCTTTACCTGAAAAGAATTGACGGTTTGATTTATGGAGAAGACCCGAAGCAGGGTTATGTTAAAAACAATGTTTTCTATCATCCCGAAATGAAGTTTCAATATCCGGTTCCTCGCGGGTGGAAAACGGTGAACTCTCCCAGCATGGTACAGCATGCCCCGGAGAGCGGGAAAGCCTTGTTACAATTACAGCTAGCGCAAGGAACTTCCACCAGAGCTGCCGCACAAAAATTTATACAGGACAATCAGTTGACCTCCAAAGGCATGGATCAAACCCAAGTAAATGGGTTCAACGCCACAGTGGCTTATGCTTCTCAAGCGGGTCAAAATGGTCAGTCAGGATTAGAAATTGTGGCTTATTTTATCCAATATGGCCAGACGATTTATATGTTGTTGGGTGTTGCTGGAACGCCTGATTTCCAAAAGTATAGGAACAAGATGATTTCTGCCATGGAGGGTTTTAAGAAATTAACCGATCCTAGTAAGCTTAATGTTGTGCCGGAGGTGATTAAGATCGCAACGGTCAAGAAAACGGCAAAGCTTTCGGAAGTATTTCGGAGTTTTAAAATGGATAATAAACGGTTTGAGGAGCTGGCTATTTTGAATGGGATGGAGTTGAGTGATAATGTTAAGCAGGGAAGCTTGATTAAATTGGTGGAGCTTCAGGGGAGTTGATTTTTTAAAATTTCGTATCTCAAGCAAAGCCTGCCCTTGAAGCAGATAAACTTGAAACGAGCGATGTCAGAGGGAATTATCTAATAATTTTTTAATTTTCAAAGCGACTGGTTGGTTTGGAGCTGGCCAGTCGCTTTCGTTTAGTTTGTACTCTCCCCTTTATATCCTTGTGGCCTACCATAAAAATGAACAATATCAATATAGCTAGATGTAGACATTCCTCCGGGGTTCAAACCAGGCTCTCCTTCAGGAATATGCACCTTAAGGTCTTGAAAATATTTTTCCCAAATCGGAAAAATTGCTTTAGTATCCGGATCTTTATACGTCATTTTTTGTAACTGGAAAATCGGTTGATTATCATTAGCATACTTGAAGGATTCGTACAATAATTCGGAGCAATAATATTTATTATTTAAAATATCAAACACATCATCATAAGCCAATCCTAATTTTGTTTTTGCAAAAGAAATCGCCTTGGGAATAAGATGCTGATATTTCTTTTTCAATCTTCCAACAACAACTTTACTATTATGATGCTCATCGAAAGATCGAACAAAGAAACTATCTAACAGTGTTTCTACCACACCTACCGAGATTGCTTCTATAACCATCAGCTGATTTTCTTCGTTAGGAATAACCATTCCAACGTGGGAAAACTTTGCACCACCCACGCCAAATGTTACCTTTTCGATGGCCTCACAAAAGGGGCCGCAATCACTGTCTTGGAAGAGTATGTCTCCGGATTTTAATTGAAATTTGGAGTCATCAAAATTGATTTTCGCCGCGACTAAAGTGTCCTTAGCTTTTTCTTGATCTGATTTACAGGAAAAGCAAGATAATGCCAATAAGGCATAAAATATTAATTTATACATGTTTGTTTTTTTGTATTAATTCTTTTATAATTTCTTTTGAGATAACATCATCTATCCCTAAGTCAACATCTTTGCCCCTGTCTTTTCCTGCCGTTTTATGAACCTGCATATTGATGACATTTTGCAAAGCTACAATTACAGTATTATTTTTATTCATAGCCTCTTTTTTAACGACCTTTCCATCATACACAAAATCTTCTGCATCAA
>JAHDGC010000387.1 GCA_020627865.1 Saprospiraceae bacterium
AATATAAAAAGTCGTACCTTTGCACCTCTAAAAATATTTCTTAACCTCGTCCTTTATTATTATAAACAATTCAATCACTTATAATTTAGGACTACAAACGGAGATTCTTTAATGTCAGACGAAAAGAATCCAAAAGACGAAGAAAAAGTTTTGCAGGAAATACCAGAAGCAGATTTGCCCAAAGGTAATGTAGAACGATTAGTCCCCACTGCTGAGGAACCTAAAATGGAAGAATCAGTAGAAATTATCGAAGATCGTACGGATTATTCCAAAACCGCACATGATGATTTCGATTGGGAAAATACAGGTAAACATAGTTTGCCGTATTCTAGTGATGAAATAGAACAATACAAAGGCCAGTATGATGCCACTTTGACTTCCGTACTTGAAAACGAAATCGTTTCGGGTAGGGTTTCTGCTATCGGTGCCAGTGGTGATGTTGTTCTTGATATCAATTACAAATCTGATGGCCTCGTGCCACTATCTGAATTCCGTGACCTCCCCGATCTTAAAGTTGGTGACCAAGTTGATGTTTATGTCGAACATCAAGAGGATATTAGAGGACAATTGGTACTTTCTCGTAGGAAAGCGAAATTGTTGAAAGCTTGGGATAGTATTGTCGGCTCTTACGAGAATGGAACAGTTATCAAAGGAACAGTTATCAGTAAAACAAAAGGTGGATTGATCGTAGATGCTGGTGGTTTGGAAACATTCTTACCCGGTTCTCAGATTGATATCAAACCAATCATTGATTATGATGCATATGTCGGAAAGACAATGGAGTTCAAAGTAGTTAAAATCAATGAAACTATTAAGAATGCCGTCGTTTCGCATAAAGCACTAATAGAAAGTGATCTTGCTGAGCAACGTGATGCGATCATTGCTAGCCTCGAAAAAGGTCAAGTATTGGAAGGTCTGGTGAAAAATCTTACGGACTTCGGTGCATTCCTTGATTTGGGTGGTGTCGATGGTCTTCTTTATATTACCGATATTTCATGGGGTAGAATTTCTCACCCAAGTGAAGTGCTTTCGCTTAACCAGAAAATCAACGTTGTTGTACTTGATTTTGATGAGAATAAGAAACGGATTTCTCTTGGTTTGAAACAGCTTCAACCGCATCCTTGGGAAGTATTGGGCGAAGAAATTAAGGAAGGTAGCGTAGTTAAGGGTAAGATTGTGAATATTGAAGATTATGGAGCATTCCTTGAAATTCAACCGGGTGTTGAAGGCCTTATCCACGTTTCGGAAGTTACTTGGAGTAACCAACCGGTTAATGCGCGTGAATTCTTCAAGCTAGGACAAAACTACGATGCGAAAGTAGTTACGATTGATCGGGATGAGCGTAAGATGTCGCTTAGTGTCAAGCAGCTTTCTAACGATCCTTGGAGTGAAATCGAAACTAAATTCCCACTAGACAGTCATCATACAGGTATCGTGAAAAACCTTACTCCATATGGTGTGTTTGTTGAGTTGAAAGAAGGTATCGGTGGTATGGTTCATATCTCGGACTTATCTTGGACGAAGCGTTTTAACCATCCTTCTGAATTCACTAAGGTCGGGAATAATATTGATATTGTTATCCTTGATATAGATAAAGACAGCCGTAAATTGTCGCTAGGGCATAAGCAAATTGAAGAGAATCCATGGGATACCTTCGAGAAAGTATTCCCAGTTGGTTCTTATCATGAAGCAACGATCCTTCGTAGAGATGATAGAGGTGCGATTGTTCAATTGCCTTATGGTTTGGAAGCTTTTGCACCAATCAAGCACGTCAGAAAAGAAGACGGTAGCTTAGCGAATGTTGAGGAGGTATTGACTTTCAAGGTAATTGAATTCAATAGAGATGATAAGCGAATCTTAGTTTCTCACCTCCGTTACTTGGATGATATTCGCAGAGAAGCCGATGCTACGGTTAGAAAAGAGAAAGAGGAACAGAGAGCTTCAACGAGAAAAGCAATTAAGACGCAAAAAGCTAAGGTTGAAAAAACAACACTTGGTGAGTTAGGCGTTTTCTCTCAGATCAAAGAGCAATTACAGCAAGGAAAGGGGAAAGATACGACGCCAGCACCTCAGGCGCCTCCTGCAAAGGTAGAAGCTAAAGAGGAAGTGGTAAAAACTCTGGAACCTAAGCAGGAAGAGCCTGTTGTAGAGGAAGTTGCAAAAACAGTTGAAGCAACACCTGTTGCGGAAGAGCCTGCAAAAGTCGCCGAAGAAACTCCAGCGGAGATAACGCCTTTGGTTTCCGAAGAAGTTAAAACAGAAGCACCTGCTGAAACAGAGTCCACTACCGAAGTAATCGAAGAAGAAATTATAGAAGAAGTTATCTTGGAAGAAGAAATTATCATGGATTCGGAAGAATCAGATGATTTGAAAATCGTAGAAGGTATTGGGCCTAAGATTGAAGAGCTACTGCAAGGTGCAGGGATCAAGTCTTACCAAAAACTTTCCGAAACGACGCCGGATAGCATCAGAACTATTCTTGAAGAAGCTGGTAGTCGCTACAAAGTACATGATCCTACAACTTGGCCGCAGCAAGCTAAAATGGCTGCTGATGGAGAGTGGGAAAAACTCAAAGAGTGGCAAGAGGAACTTGATGGTGGTAAAGCCTAGTGGCGCGACACCTTAACGATAAAATGATAATCCTCTGATCTTTTGGGTCAGGGGATTTTTTTATAAATTATGGCTTTTATTCTTTAATGCTGATTATATTTATTTTTTTTAGGTTCATTGACAATTTTGGCTGAAAAAATAAATTCTCAATACGCATTCAGATTTGAGTTCCATAGGAACGACATGTCTTTGCCAAGCATGTAAATGTCTGGAACGTAAGAAGTGCAAAAATTATCAAAGCCCACTTTTTATAAACTCATAAAACGAAAATCCATGAAAAAAATTAGCCTTTTATTACTATGTGCAATCTTTATGCTAGCCTGTAATTCAGAATCTACACCAAAAGCGGTCAAAGAACCGCAAAAGAAGGAAGCTGCGAAAGTTAGTCTTAAGTTATCCCCAACAGCATTTCAAACAAAGCTCAACTCATTGGGGAAAGTGCAGCTAGTGGATGTCCGCACTCCCGAAGAATATGCAGAAGGTCATCTGGAAAATGCCGTGAACTACAATTTTTATGATGATGATTTCAAGGCTAAATTGGCAACATTAGACCCGAACTTGCCGGTTATGCTTTACTGCAAGAGCGGTGGAAGAAGCGGCAAAACTTATAATCAACTTAAGGGGATGAATTTTAAGGAAGTGTATGATATGGCTGGCGGTTATAGCCGCTGGAGTGAAGAAATTTTGAAAAAATAAATTTTGTTTAACTTTTTTATTGTTTTGTTAAACAAAATTGAAGCTGCTCTGTTCTATAATACAAATTACTGAGTCGTAAATATATAATGGAATTCGGGTGAAATGGTGATCGGTTGTATATTGACGGATATAAATCCTGAAAATCAATGAATCCAGAAGCCCTGATTCCAACTCTCTGAATTGTCAAGTACCTTACTTTTTATCAAAACATCTCTCTCGTGCCTAAAAATGTTATCGTCATCGGATCTGGATTTTCGGGTTTAGCTGCGGCAGCCAGTTTAGCACAGAAAAACTATAAGGTGACAATTCTGGAGAAAAATGATAGCCCAGGAGGCAGAGCCCGTCAGTTTAAAGCCAATGGGTTCACCTTTGATATGGGACCGAGTTGGTATTGGATGCCAGAAGTATTCGAAGGTTTTTTCAACAGATTTAATAAGTCCGTGGAAGATTATTATAATCTTGTCCGGCTTGATCCATCTTACACGATTTTCTTTAAGCAAAACGAGAAAATAAATGTGCCTGCTAAGTTGGATGCGCTTTATGCACTTTTTGAATCCATAGAGCCGGGCAGTAGTCCGAAGCTCAAAAAGTTTCTTGCGGAGGCAGAATACAAATACCGCGTAGGAATGGATGAATTTGTCTTTAAACCGGGGCATTCTATTCTAGAATTTGCTGATCCTCGTGTTTTTAAGAGTGTTTTTAGGTTGCAGATGTTCCAATCCATGTCATCTCATGTAAGGAGCCTGTTTAAAAATGATAAACTTATACAGCTCTTGGAGTTTCCCGTTCTTTTCTTGGGAGCAACACCCTGGAAAACCCCTGCAATGTACAGCTTGATGAACTATGCCGATTTGGTGTTGGGAACTTGGTATCCGAAAGGGGGCATGTTCAAGATCATCGAAGCTATGGTTGCTTTGGCGAAAGCACAAGGGGTTACTATAAAATACGGAGAAGAGGTCAAGCAGATTTTTGTGCCCAATGGCCATGCTACCGAAGTAATTACCACAAATAATAAGTATCGGGCAGATATTGTTGTAGCCTCCTCCGATTATCACCATACCGATCAACATCTTCTGGAACCAACGAAACGAATGTATTCTCCAAAATATTGGAATACCCGCACGATGGCACCGAGTTCTTTGTTGTTTTATCTTGGTATTGATAAAAAATTGCCTGGATTGCATCACCATAATTTATTTTTTGATGAGGATTTCAATCGCCACGCTAGGGAAATTTACGAGGCTCCTCAGTGGCCGGAGAATCCTTTGTTCTACGTTTGTTGCCCTTCTCAGACAGATGATAGTGTTGCCCCTGAAGGTATGGAAAATCTTTTTATTTTAATTCCATTGGCGCCAGGGCTTGAAGATTCTGAAAAAATGCGAGCGTATTATTTTAATATGGTGATGAACCGATTGGAAAAGCGGATAAACGAGAAGATTAAAAATCATATTATTTACAAGCGTTCTTTTGCAATGAATGATTTCAAGAAAGATTATCATGCTTTCAAAGGAAATGCATATGGCCTTGCCAATACAATTATGCAAACCGCCTTTCTGAAACCTAAGCTGAGGAGCAAAAAAGTGAAGAATCTTTTTTTTACAGGGCAACTAACAACACCCGGACCGGGCGTCCCTCCTTCTCTGATCTCAGGACAGGTGGTCGCCAATGAAATCTGTAAAATTTATAAACCCACGTAGGGGTGTAACCCACTCTGGTCTCGTGGTTTTTTAAACATTGTTAAGTGACCAAAATTATGATTGAGCTTTACCACAAATCATGTTCTGAATGTAGCCAATTAATTACGAATAATTACAGCACATCTTTTTCTATGGGAATTAGATTGTTCGATAAAAAGTTCAGGAAGCCAATTTATGGAATCTATGCTTTTGTGCGATTTGCGGATGAAATTGTCGATACTTTTCATCAACATAATAAAGAAAAGTTGCTGGCGAAATTCAGGCAAGATACCTATGATGCCGTTGCGGATAAAATTAGTTTGAATCCGGTGTTGCAAGCGTATCAGGAAGTTGTCAATAAATATGATATAGACCAATCACTTACAGATGCTTTTTTGGATAGTATGGCAATGGATTTGGATTACAAAAACTACCAAGACGATTTGTATAAAAAATATATCTATGGTTCAGCTGAGGTTGTTGGACTGATGTGTTTGAAAGTATTTTGTGAGGGAGATGAAAAGGCTTATGAAAGATTAAGGAACAGTGCGTGTAGTTTGGGGAGTGCCTTCCAAAAACTGAATTTCTTACGGGATATGAAAAGTGATTATCAGGAACGGGGTAGGGTATATTTCCCTGGCGTAGATTTCAACCATTTTTCTGCAAAAGACAAGGCTTTTATCGAAGCAGATATCAAAGCAGATTTCGATCATGCATACCAAGGGATCGTGCAATTGCCAGAAGGTGCTAAGTTTGGGGTATATCTGGCCTATGTCTACTACCAAAATTTATTTAAGAAAATAAGGAACAGTTCTGTTCAGCACGTGAAAAAAGATCGCATTCGTGTAAACGATGCTAAAAAATTATTTCTCCTATTCCGTGCTGGACTCAAAAATAGCTTAAACCTCATCTGATATATTTTTGATGCTTTGACAACGATTATGGCCAACAGAGATCAATTGAAGATTGACCGATAAAAATTCTGAAAATTAGGGAATCCTGAGAATTCTGATCCAGACCGTTGCGCCATTTAGTAAAACTCATCCATGTCCAAAAAATTCATCCCAGCCTATTTTATAATCTGGACGCTTTTTGTCTTTGCGGCCTTAATAAATTACGATACCGTTATCCCTCAGAATTTATTATTCGATGTTCATACAATAGCAGAACTTGACTTTCTAGAAACAAATAAACTCTATTTAGCACTACACCTGATTACCTTTCTTCCTGTACTCCTTTTGAGTTTTGATAAAAAAGTACATTACTTTAAACAATGGAGGTCTCTGTTCCCGTCAATAATCATCACGGCAGTTTTCTTTATCATCTGGGATGTTGTTTTTACCCAAAAAGGTGTTTGGGGTTTTAACGAAAAATATATCCTGCCAATCAAAATTGCGCGCTTGCCATTAGAGGAAATCCTTTTCTTTTTTACCGTACCTTTTGCAACAGTTTTTATTTATCAATGCTTGAAGTATTATTGGAAAACAGATTTTTCTTTCTTCCCAGAAAAAAAAATTACCATCATTATAACTATATTATGTGTTTTGATGAGCATTTTAAAATTTTCTCATATTTATACGGCGAGTACTTTTTTATTGACAGCTGGTTGGCTCTTGATTAATATTTTCTGCGTGGATAAAAAAATAAAAAGTCGCTTTTACTTCGCGTACGTAATTAGTTTGTTGCCATTTTTGTTGATTAATGGTGTATTAACAGGGGCGTTTACGCAAGAACCGGTCGTTATTTATAATCCCCAAGAATATTTTGGGATTAGAATTTTCACCATTCCAATAGACGATGCTGTCTATTCTTTTTTACTTCTTTTAATGAATATTAATCTTTTTGAATACTTCGAATTTCAGTTGAAAAAAATTATTTAAATTATTTTTATTTTTTTTGAAATAAAATTTGGTTTAACCAAAAGTCATGCGTACCTTTGCAGTCCGCTAGGAAAAGAATGGCGGTTCAAAATTGAAAATTGCTGAAATAGTAATAAAAAAAGTTCATTGACACTGATAGGAAAAGACCATTTAAATAGATATAAATTTAGA
>JAHDGC010000388.1 GCA_020627865.1 Saprospiraceae bacterium
TCAGCAGTTGGTTAATATAAACTATTTTTTCGGCTGTAGGGATAAAAGTCTTGATCCCCTGCATAGCATCCCTCGGACACTCGATCAACTTGACCATGGAATTTGTCGTGAATTAAGAAATATTGAAAAGCTGTTTAAAATTAGCTTTTGGTAATGAAAACAGTCAATCTTTTGCTTAGACTAGATACAAAAACCGGAGCCTGCCTGCGTTCCTTGGAAGGCAGGTTATGCCTTAGCATAATGAGGATTTTTGTACCGACGTATGAGTGAAAAAGTACCGTTTTCAACCCGAAGTGTTAAATTTAAACAGCTTCTTAGAAGTCAAATATAATCACTTTTACGGATTTTACGTCTAATATTATAATATTATGCAGTTTATTGATAAAATCTCGGTGGGGAACGATGGAATACATTCAGACGGAATACATTCAGACGGAATACATTCCGTCTCTACGCTACTGTCCAGTTGTTTTTCTGAACAAAACGTGAAATTGACTCTTTATAATGACAAATAAACCGAGCAATTTCCTACTTTTGCAAGAAATGAAAGTGTTTCAAAACTTAGAAGGGCTGCCAATCTTTAGAAATGCAGTAATCACGATTGGTTCTTTTGATGGGGTACATACCGGTCACAGTAAAATATTGGATAAGGTAAAGCAACTAGCGCAAGATACCGATGGGGAAAGTATTGTCATTACCTTTCATCCTCATCCACGCCATGTTATTTTTCCGGATGATGATTCCCTCAAATTGCTCAATACCGTTGAGGAAAAGGCCAACTTACTCAAGGAAAAAGGTATCGATCATATTGTTGTCGTTCCCTTCTCCAAAGCTTTTGCCCAACAAAGTCCGGAAACCTATATTCAGGATTTTCTAATCAAAAACTTCAACCCTAGTCATATTGTCATCGGATACGATCACCGTTTTGGTAAAAACCGAGCGGGCAATATTGATTACCTGAAAAAGTTCGAAGTAAGTGGCGGATTTAAAGTTGTTGAAATCCAAAAACAGGAAGTCGAGGATATCACGGTAAGCTCTACTAAGATCAGGAAAGCAATTTCTAAAGGAGATTTGAAAATTGCCAATAATTTACTTCGTTATAATTATGCCCTTACGGGAACCGTAGAGCGAGGTCAAGGATTAGGCCGACAATTGGGTTATCCTACGGCCAACCTCAAAGTTTTGGATAAGCATAAGTTGATTCCCTGCATTGGCATTTATGCCGTATATGCTCATCATCAAAATACACGATATGAAGGCATGCTTTATATCGGAAATAGGCCCACGATAGAGGGGGTTGACAACTTGGTCATTGAAGTCAATATTTTTGATTTTGACAAGGATATTTATGACGAATCCCTCAAGATTGAATTTCTGGAATTTCTCCGAGGGGATGCCCAATTTGAAAATCTGGATGCCTTAAAAGCAGCTATTGCAGCAGATAAAATTTCAGCAGAGGCAACTTTTAGCAACATAAAATCGGCTGCGAGCAAAAAAAAAACAACTGCCCCAAAGGTAGCTGTTGTTATCCTCAATTATAATGGGCTAGAACATCTGAAAACATTTTTACCTGCTGTTGTCAAAACTAGTTATCCTAACCATGAAATTTACATTGCGGATAATGCCTCAACAGATCAATCCACAGATTACCTAACAAAACATTTCCCCAAAATTCCTATCATAAAACTAAACAGCAATCATGGCTTTGCCAAAGGGTATAATCTCGCCTTACAGCAAGTAGAGGCAGATTATTTTGTGTTACTGAATTCAGATGTGGAAGTACAACCCAACTGGATTGAACCTGTGATAAAACTCATGGAATCAGACAAGGAGATTGCAGCCTGCCAACCTAAAATTTTAAGTTATACCAATAAAAGTAAATTTGAACACGCTGGTGCAGCAGGAGGCTGGATAGATCACTTGGGCTACCCTTTTTGCAGAGGACGTATTTTTGATGTTACGGAAAAAGACACGGGGCAATACGAAACGGTTTCGGAGATTTTTTGGGCATCTGGTGCAGCCTTGTTTATCCGAGCCGATCACTTCTTGAACTTCGGAGGGTTTGACCCAGATTTTTTTGCCCATGTCGAAGAGATTGATCTTTGTTGGCGACTGAAAAAAGCTGGGTATAAAATTATGGTGCAGCCGGCCTCTGTCGTCTACCATCTCGGTGGCGGTACTTTAGCCTATCAATCCCCCAATAAAACTTACCTCAATTTTCGGAATAGTCTATACATGCTTTTCAAAAATGAGTCTATAAAAAAATTACTTTGGTTGATTCCGTTCCGGCTTATTCTGGACGGCATCGCAGGTGTCCATTTTTTACTTTCCGGAAAGTTCAACTATATTCCAGCCATCATCAAAGCCCACTGGCATTTTTTTGGCAAGATCAAACAACTCGTGACGAAGAGAAAACATTACAATGAGCTGATCACACAACAAAGTATTTCCAAAACGGAAAACAAATCGGCCATTTACGGCAAGAGCATCATTGTGGAACATTATTTAAAAGGAAAAAAGAAGTTTAACGAAATATTGTGAAAAGAACAAAGCAAAAAACAGACATTATCTTTGCAGATGACGACATCATTATTGCAAACAAACCCTCAGGCGTGCTCAGCATTCCTGATCGTTTTTCTAGCCATAAAGCCAATACTTTAGCCCAACTGAGAGATCAATATGGGGAAGTTTTTACGGTGCACCGGCTCGACCGAGAAACTTCGGGTATTTTATGTTATGCCAAAACAGCAAAAGCACATAAAATCCTTTGTCAGCAATTTGAAAAAAGGAAAGTTGAGAAACATTACCTCGCACTTGCAGAAGGACGTTTTTTACAAAAAACAGGAGAAGTCAATAAACCAATTGCCAATCATCCCCATATTCCCGGCAGGATGATTATTGCCAAGTCAGGAAAAGAATCCATCAGCCTGTATACCGTTAAGGAAGAGTTTAAAAACTATACTTTACTTGATGTAGAAATCAAAACCGGACGGATGCATCAAATTAGAATTCACCTGAAATCTTTGGGACAACCCCTCGCCATTGATCCAGTTTATGGAAAAACGGATGCCTTTTATTTGTCTAAAGTAAAAATGAAGACTTATCGTAAAAACAGAACAGAAGAAGAAAAGCCTTTAATGAGTCGTTGCACCTTGCATGCTTTCAGCCTCAAATTTAAGCATCCTATAACAGGAGCCGAAATGTATTTTGAGGCTGATTTGCCAAAGGACTTTAGGGCGGTGCTGAATCAACTTAGAAAATGGGGTAAATAAAAGAACAACAAACTATGCTGTTCCCTTACAACATATCCAAAGGATTGTTGTAAGGGAATAAAAAGTAACGGTCTTTGACCGGAATTTATTCGCCACAGGTCGCCACTTAAATCCGTGTACAAGCACAGCTAGATGCATAAAAAATCTCTATATCCACTCACCATTTTTCTATTGGGAATCGTATGTTTCCTCCCTTTCCTCGGGCAAACCCATCTTTTTGATTGGGACGAGATTAATTTTGCAGAATGCGCGAGAGAAATGTTAGAAACAGGAGATTATCTCCGCGTTTATATCAACTACGAACCCTTCTGGGAAAAGCCGCCCTTGTTTTTTTGGTTGCAGGCCGGAGCCATGAAACTATTTGGTGTGGGAGAGTTTGCCGCTCGATTTCCCAATGCAATATGTGGTATTTTATCCTTACTTTTTTTATTCCATACTGGAAAGAAATTAATTAGTCCTGAATTTGGTTGGTTATGGAGCATCAGCTACCTCGCCGGAATTTTACCCCATGTCTATTTTAAATCAGGCATCATTGATCCTTGGTTTAATCTTTTTATTTTCATGGCTTTGTATTTTTGGATGGTTGCGCAATGGAAAGAAAAAGGATTCCCGATACTGATTGGTGGCTTTTTGCTTGGGCTAGCGATACTGACAAAAGGCCCTGTGGCCTACTTATTAACAGGAGGAAGCATTCTAATTTACAGTATACTGAACAAAACAATTACATTAAAAATAATACGTCAATTTATATGGTTCTCCCTGATTGCAGGGCTAACCGCAAGCCTCTGGTTTGGCGCAGAACTCATTAGCAATGGAAGCTGGTTTATCCAAGAATTTATTACCTATCAAATCCGATTATTGAGCACGGCGGACGCTGGACACAAGGGCTTTCCCGGATTCCATTTTATTGTATTGCTCATCGGTTGTTTTCCGATTTCCATTTTTGCGATTAAAGCATTCTTTAAGATGGAAATAGAAGATAGAAGGCAGGCAACATTTCGTAGGATGATGCTTATTTTATTTTGGTTAGTGCTCCTCCTTTTTTCCTTGGTACAATCCAAAATCATCCACTACTCCTCTTTGGCCTACTATCCGCTTAGTTTTTTAGCGGCCTTTTCTATTTATTATTTTTATTACCAAGCAGAAAAAATACCCCGCTGGATTTACCTACTTTTAATTCCTATCGGCTTGCTGATTAGTTTAGCGTTCTTTGCCCTACCCTATGTTGGTCAAAACGTCGAAATCATCCGGCCATTATTAGAAAAAGATATTTTTGCAATGGGCAATATTGAGGCAAAAGTCAACTGGACAGTTTTTGATGCAGCTCCCGGAATTGTATTGTTTACAAGTATCTTTCTGGCCTTGTATTTTTTCAATAAAACTAAAAACAAACAAGCTGTTTACAGCTTATATTTTGGAACTGCACTTTTTGTTTTTTTGGCCTATTGGCGAATTGTCCCCAACATCGAAGCTTACTCCCAAAGAGCAGCTGTAACCTTTTGCAAGGAAAAATCCAATGGCGATGCACACCTCATGACTTACGGGTATAAGTCTTATACTGATTTATTTTATGGTCAGAAAAAGCCACCGGGTAAAAATGTTATTAATGATGAAAAATTACTTTTGTCTAATAAACTGGATAAAGATTTATTCTTGGTTTGTCGTGTTGATCGGATAAAGCATTTAAAGAAAGCGTTTAATCTAGTGGAGATTGGGCGGGAGAATGGATTTGTTTTTTATAAGAAAGAAAAAAGCCAGTAAAAATAGTATCTTTATTTTTAAACTGTTCATTTCTTACAAACTAAAAACCTCTTATCATGAAAAACCTCTTCCTGCTTGTATTCTCCTTAGGTCTTTTAGTCAGCACAAAAACTACTGCCCAAAAGTCCCTCCTGCTATTGATATGCAGATGCATGACATTATAGAAAATGTATCCAGTGAGCGAATAGAAAAAGACATCCGGAAACTAGCCGCCTTTGGTACTCGGCATACCTTGTCCGATACGCTTTCTGAAACCAGAGGCATCGGGGCCGCGAGGAGATGGATAAAGTTCGAATTCGACAAAATCCCTGCCTCGTGCAACAATTGTTTGGAAGTCAAATTCCACAAAAGATTAATCAAAGGTGGGGAGTCTCCAAGAATACCAGAAGACACTTGGATTGTAAATGTCATGGCCGTAAAAAGGGGAACGCTTTACCTTCAAGAAAGTTTAGCTTATTTTGGGGTTTAAACGGGCAAACTTGATACAGCCGTGAAAATTTCCTGTCTCATATTGTAGTGCCCAGTATCAATCAACAATCCATCAATAAAATAGATATGGGAAAATACTTTGGGTTGTCCAAATGGATTGGACCCAAATTTATAACCTTGCACATCATCATGAACGAAAGTTTTTACAAACTTCATGTTAACAATAGCTTTAGTAAATTCCTACTCATCCAACTTCGCAACTGCTTCTTCCCAAACTTCCATTTGCGCTTCCAAGTCTTTTTTACTTTTTTGATACAATGCAATCCGATCTTCCGCATCTGGTGCATTGTAAAAATCGGACTGCCCCATTTCTGTTTCCATTTTGGCAATTTCCTCTTCTAGCTTTTCTATTTTCCGTTCTGCATTTTGAACAGCCCGCTGCAATTTTTTCCGCTCTTGATGGCTCATCAAGACTTTACCATTCGAAGCGGCTTTTGTTGTTTTCTCAGTTGCCGTTGCCATTTCTACCTGTCGCATATTATTCATCCGACGCTTATTCAAAAAGGCATTCACATCCCCGATATAATTGTACAATTTTTTATCCCGAAACTCGACGGTTCGTGTTGTGAGACCTTGCAAAAAATCCCGATCATGGGAAACTACAATCAAAGAGCCTTCATATTCATTCAGCGCATTTTTTAAAACTTCTTTTGAAGGAATATCCAAATGGTTCGTGGGCTCATCCAAAACCAGAAGATTGACAGGACGCAGCAACAAACAGGCCATCGCCAATCTTGCTTTTTCTCCTCCAGACAATACGGATACTTTTTTGTCAACGTCTTCACCAGAGAATAAAAATGCACCAAGAATGCCCCGTAGTTTTGTGCGCATATCTGGTGGCGACACCCTTTCCAAGGTCTCCAACAAAGTCGCGGAAGGATCAAGTGATTCCGATTGATTTTGCGCATAGTATCCCACGTGCAGATTATACCCCATCTCCAACTCGCCCCCTGTTTTCATCAATTGCCCCATGACGATTCTAGCTAAAGTTGTTTTGCCTTGACCATTTTGCCCAACAAAAGCTAGACGCTCTCCTCGAATGAGTTGTAAATCCACTTTTTCTAACACGCTGTTTTCGCCATAGGCCTTAGACAACTCCGCGGCTTTAACCACAACTTCTCCAGAACGAGGAGCTGCTGGAAATTGAATCCGCATAGTCGCTTGCTTAACATCGTCCAATTCAATGCGCTCTATTTTATCGAGTTGCTTTTTCATAGATTGCGCCATCTTGGTCTTATTGGCTTTCGCCATAAAACGGGTAATGGTTCTTTCTTTCTGAGCAATCTGTTTTTGTTGGTTTTTAAACGCCGCCTCAAGTTTTTCCCTGCGCTCAGCCCTTAAGTGAAGGTAGTTAGAATAGTTGGCTTTATAATCATAAATTTTACCCAGCTCAATTTCCAATGTCCTTGTTGTAATCGTATCCAAAAATTGCTTATCATGGGAAATGAGGATCACACAACCATAATAGTATTTCAGGAAATTTTCGAGCCAGAGAATCGACTCAATATCC
>JAHDGC010000389.1:0-3006 GCA_020627865.1 Saprospiraceae bacterium
AACCGCTCATTACTTATGGTGGTTCTCCAAGGGCGAGTATTAATCTGGCCAAGGGGGCAAAGGCTTATGCGTTTTTGAAGCGTCGGGGGTACGTGATCCCGGAGGATATTCGGAATGTGTGTCATGATATTATGCGGCATCGGATTGGTTTGAGTTATGAAGCGGAGGCGGAGAATATTACGCAGGAGGATATTATTAATCAGATTTTGAATACGGTTGAGGTACCATAGATCGCTGCGCTTTTAGACATTAGATCCTGCCTGTCGTGCGACAAGCAGGCAGGCGCTGCGCTTTTAGATGTTAGACGGGTTCTGTGGGTAATTTTTGGGGTATTAGGGTTTAGGTTAAGCGTTTGAGGTTATCTTAATCAAGATCAGTAGTAGTAATTTTTTGGGTATCGTAGTAATTGGCCAGCAATAAAATCCTGAAAATTCACAAATCCAGAGCATTCAGCTTCAGACAGTTGTGGGATTTGAAAGATTCATACATTACAAACATCATTTTGAGATTACTAAAAAAAATAAATACATTTTTAATCCTTGGTATTTTTTGCTGTTTTGGGCAAATAGAAACAAGGGGACAAAGTACGGTGACGGAGCGTGCTATTTATCGGCAATTTGAGAAGCCGGGGAAGGTGTTGTGGTTGAAACATTATAAAGGCCGGTTTGATGGGATGAATAGCATTTCGGTGAGCCTTGCTTATGATGGGAAAGATTGTAAGGGAATGATGACTTATTTGAGCAGTAAGGAAAAGTTTAATCTCGAAGGCGATATTAATGGTAATGAAATTAATCTTGAAGAAAAAGGGAAGAATGGGAAAGTATCTGCTGTAATTTTTGGCACAATTGAGGGAAAGCAAATTGAGGCGGATTGGATCACGGTTGAGAATAATACTGGCGCAAAAATATTCTTGGAGGAAGTCAACAGAGAAGTTAAGATCCCAACCAGATGTGGTGAAGACAAGTGGATTCGCCTGTATCATGGTTTTTTTGAAAAGGAGAAGGTAGAATTATTATTGCACCATCCTGATCATATTGATTATTATGGTATGGCTTTTTTTAATGACCAAAAGGCAACATATAAGATCAATGGGGAACGAATTGAAGAGGGTCAGATTAAGTTGACCTTGAAAGATAGCCGCCATCAAAATAAAGGGAAATTAAATACAACACTTGATGATCAGAATACCTTGAAAGGAAAGTTTCAGGATGAAGAGAACCATGTTGTCCCTATTAGTTTAGCCTTGGTGCAGCAATTGAATATGGCTTGTTTAGAACACGCAGACTTTCAATCTAATGTTGACATTTCTTATCCACTTTCGTTGAATGAAAAGTTTAATAGTTGGATAGAAGACTTTACCAAACAGTGGGTAGCACAAAGCCAAAAACAGATTAACGAATTAAAACCACAGTACAAAAAAAAGAAGCCGGATCATCGGGCACTTTTCCGCGCCTTTGCTTGGTGCGAACTCAGCATGGTCAATGAAAGGTTAATTACCGGATATTTTTCTAGCTCCTACTCTTGGGGTGGTGTTCAGCCCGGAGAATCTTTTAACTTTGATTTGTTTGCTGGAAAACCGATAACTGAAAAAGATATTTTCAAGCAGGATGCTGCCCATGAAGATTTTGTAAAACAATATATCAAACTGCATATTCGGAAGCTGGCTTTGTATAAAAAAGATAAAATTTTCAGGGCATGGCTTGATAAAGAGACTTTTGGAAATTTTGTTGTCCAGAAAGATGGGATAAAATACAGTACGGCTTTCAGTCCAATTTATGGCCGGCAAGAAATTGTGATTCCTTATAAAGTGTTGAAGGATTTTTTGAAGGAAAATAGTGCGGTGTCGCATTTGGTAGATTAATTGTTGGTGGATTGGTAGTTGTTGGTTCGGATGTTCTCGGTGACCTGTTTTTAATAGCTAAGCATCAGGACTTGTTAAGGGCTTTAGTGGATTAGTGATTGGTACCCCACAGGAGAAAGTTATATCCAATGGCTTATTGCTCCCTTTGTAGAGAAAGCGTCTGACTTGTGATTAGTCTGCCCCATAAGGAAAATTATCCTAATGGTTTGTTGTTTCCCTTACGAAGAAGACATCTGACATCTATCAGCGAAGCGGTCTAACAGTGAGCGCCAGCGAATGATCTAAAAGTGAGTGATAACGAACGGTCTAAAAAAGTAAAAAATGGAAACCAGTGAATTGCTAAAAAAAGTTCGGAAAATTGAGATTAAAACCAAGGGACTGAGCAAGCATATTTTCTCCGGAGAATATCAAAGTGCCTTTAAGGGTCGAGGTATGTCGTTTAGTGAAGTGCGAAGTTATCAATACGGGGATGATGTCCGGAATATTGATTGGAATGTAACAGCCCGTACTGGGGAGCCGTTCATCAAAGTTTTTGAAGAAGAACGAGAACTTACGGTTATGCTTTTGGTAGATGTTAGTCCTTCTTCCTATTTTGGAACGGTTAATCAACTTAAGAGCGAACTCATCACGGAGCTTTCTGCAGTACTGGCTTTTTCCGCCATTAATAATAATGACAAAGTTGGGATCATTTTCTTTTCCGATAAGATTGAAAAATTTATTCCACCTAAAAAAGGAAAGCAACATATTCTCCGCATCATCCGGGAGTTGATTAATTTTGAACCAGAAGGGACTACAACGGAAATTGCTAAGGTGCTGGAATACCTCAATAATTTGATTAAGAAAAAAAGTATTTGCTTTTTGCTTTCTGATTTTTTTAGTGAAAATTATGAAACGGCACTACGGATTGCAGCTCGTCGCCATGACATTATCGGCATTCATCTTTTTGATCCCAAGGAGGAGCAGTTACCTAATGTCGGCCTGATTCGTTCTATAGATTCGGAAAGTGGGGAGGAGCGTTGGATTGATACCAGCTTAAGTTCTGTCAGGGATGCTTATCATAAATGGTTTGCGGATCATCGGAATTATTTTAAGTCGGCTTTCGCCAAAAGTGGAGCGGACACGATTAGTATTCGGACGGATTTGCC
>JAHDGC010000389.1:3106-7024 GCA_020627865.1 Saprospiraceae bacterium
AGTCGGCTTTCGCCAAAAGTGGAGCGGACACGATTAGTATTCGGACGGATTTGCCCTATGTGACGGAGTTGTTAAAATTCTTCAAAAAAAGAGGACATTAGGAGATTGCCGCGCTCTTAGATTTTAGACTTTAGATCCTGCCTGTCGTGCGACAAGCAGGCAGGCGCTGCGCTCTTAGACCGGCTTCGCCTGAGAGAATAGAGATCATAGATTTTTTGGAAAAATGCAAAGAAAAATTAACATAATATACACACTTTTGCTGTTTGCTTTTATGGCGAATGGGCAGGTTGATGTTTCTGCGGAGTTGGATTCTTATAAAATGTTGGTAGCGGATCAGCGGCCTTTGCATTTGATGGTACACCTTTCTCAGGGAGCAGAGGTTAAAAGTGTCGATTTATCCAATTTGACAAAAGATGAAGAATTTGAGATGGTTCAGGAAGGAAAATGGGATACGATACAGACCGGAGCGAATACCATTTTGAAAAAAGATATTATCTTCCAGTATTTTGATGTTGGGGAATTTACCATACCGAAGATACCGGTCGCTTATACGATGAATGGCAGGCAAGCGGTAGCGTATTCGCAAGCTGTACCGATTACGATTTTGCCTGTGCAGTCACAAGATTCTTTGGCGATGCTGATGCCGATAAAGGATATTATTCAGGAGCCTTTTACTTGGGAAGACGCCTTGCCTTGGGCACTGGGCGGACTTGCATTAATATTGTTAGGTAGCGGCGGTTTTTGGTATTATAAACGGATGCAAAATGAGGCCTTACCGGAACCAATTCCCGTTCCGATTCCGGCACATGAAACGGCATTGCGCAAGTTAGATGAATTGAAAAAAGAAAAGTTATGGCAACAGGGACAAGTAAAGGAATACCAAACCCAACTGACTTATATTGTACGGGAGTATTTGGAGAATCGGTATAAAGTTCAGGCACTGGAATCTACAACAGATCAGATTTTAAGGGACTTGAAGCACTTGAATTTTTCTGGTGAACTCAAGGGAAAATTGCGGGAAATGTTGCAGTTGGCGGATATGGTAAAGTTTGCAAAAGCACAGCCACCAGTTGAGATACATGAGCGATTGATGAAGGATGCGCAGGAGTTTGTCGTAACAACAAAGGAGCGGTTGGTTGTGCAAGAGGAGACGGAGGAGGCATAGGTAAAAAGGAAGCGTAGTCAAACGAAAAGGGTGTAAGCATTACACTTATACTAAGTAGGTAAAATAAATTTATAATCTTGGATTTTTTTTCTAAAAATATTGATTTTGTAAACCCGGAGTTTTTTCTCCTCTTTTTGCTCATTCCGCTAGGTGCAATCTGGTATTATTACAAAAGAAAACAGCATTATCCCAAAATTAAAATGCCGAACTTGGCTGCTTTTAAAGGGATCACTTCTATTCGGGGTAGGCTTCGGGCAATGTTGCCTTTGCTGCGAATATTTAGTGTTGCTTTTCTCATTATTGCAATGGCTCGGCCACAAGAAACTTTAAAGCAAGAAGATATCACTGCTGAGGGAATAGATATTGCTTTGGTGATGGATTTATCCAGTAGTATGTTGGCGCAAGATTTTAAACCGGATCGTTTGGAAGCGAGTAAGCGGGTAGCAGCTCAGTTTATTGAAAACCGACCATATGACCGTATCGGTTTGACGGTGTTTGCTGGGGAGAGTTTCACGCAATGTCCTTTGACAACAGATCATCGCGTGGTGCAAGAATTCTTGGGCAATATCAAGTGTGGTTTGTTGGAAGATGGGACCGCTATCGGGATGGGTTTGGCTACAGCCGTAAATCGGCTCAAGGAAAGTGAGGCCAAAAGTAAGGTGGTTATTTTGTTGACGGATGGGGTAAATAATGCCGGTTATGTAAAACCGATAACGGCTGCGGAGATTGCCCGTGAATTTGATGTTAAGGCATACACGATTGGAGTGGGTTCTACGGGAGATGCATATACACCCGTGAGTAGAAGACCGAACGGACAGTATATTTTCGGGATGGCGAAGGTGGTCATTGATGAGGATTTGTTGAAGCAGATTGCAGAGATGACGGGCGGCAAATATTATCGGGCGACTTCGGTCCAAGGCTTGGAAAGAATTTATGCGGATATTGATCAGTTGGAAAAGGTGGAGATTGAGACGACGACGATCAAGCGATATAGTGAAGAGTTTTATCGGTTTGCTTTGTGGGGGATGTTATTGCTGGTGTTGGAGGTGGTTTTAAGGTATACGGTTTTGCGGATTATTCCGTAGGTGCACCTTTTTACCACAGCACATACCCAAACGAACAAAGCATCTAACATCTAATAATCTAAAGTCTAACATCTAATTCATGTTTCGATTTGAACACGCAGAACATTTATACGCCCTAGGCATCATTCCCATATTAATTATCTTTTTCCTCATGGCATGGGTTGCCCGAAAAAGACTGCTAGAGCGTTTTGCTGATTCGTCCTTGCTAGGCGCCTTGGCTCCGGAGATTTCAAAATACAAGCATATTGTTAAATTTTTATTGCTTGCTGTGGCGCTATGCTTTCTTGTTATCGGGTGGGCGAACCCACAGTGGGGATCGAAGAAAGAGAAGGTAAAACGCAAGAGTGCGGATGTTTTTATCGCATTGGATATTTCAAGGAGTATGCTGGCGGAGGATGTGCGTCCTAGCCGGATAGAGCGGGCAAGGAAGTTTGCGACTCGCCTCGTGGATGAGTTGAAAGGGGAACGTATTGGTACCATTATCTTTGCGGGGAATGCCTATCTTCAGATGCCACTGACGACGGATTATGCTGCGGCAAAACTTTTTATCCGGAGTGCGAATCCGGATCAGGCTCCGGCACAGGGAACGGCTATCGCAGATGCGATCGAACTGGCGGAAAGGGCTTTTCAGGACGATAACAAACACCATAAGGCCATTATCATCATCACGGATGGGGAAAACCACGACGAAGTGGCATTGACGAAAGCGAGGGAAGCGAATGATAACGGGATGTTAATTTTTACCGTTGGAGTTGGTACGCCGGAAGGTGGTTATATTCCGATGAATGTGAATGGCCGCCGGAGTTTCAAGAAGGATCGTTCTGGGAATATTGTTACGACGAAATTGAATCAGCAAATGTTGCATGATTTGGCTCAGGCCGGTGATGGACAATATTTTAATTTAGTGGACGGGGATTTGGTTTTAAAAACCTTAAATAATCGGATTGATAAGATTGAAAAGACAGAGATGGAGCAAAGGTCATTCAGTGAATTTGAAAGTTATTTCCAGTATTTTATTGGATTTGCTTTGTTCTTGATTTTGATTGAGTTTTTTATTTCTTATCAGCGGTCGAGGTTGTTGGAGGGAAAGGATCTTTTTCGATAAGCCGACAGGACGATGCTCTACCTCATTACAACATAACACCAATTATTTTAAAAATGTGCGGACATGCTATGCGCTTATCCGCACATTTCTATTACACTGTAAATCGAGCTTTTGCACTGCGTTTTATCACCCTATCTGCTTGCATCATATGCCTTTGGTTATGATAAATCACTACGCGCAATGTATCCCCTAATCTCAGCTTAATAAACCTGGAAATACTAATGCTTGTCTTTGTTTTAATCAAATTAACATTACGAGCTTTATTCAATAGATCAAGCATTTGTTTCTGCTGGGCTATAAATTTATCCAGTACCTTTTCATCAAGATCACTCCCTACAGGATTCATTGCCTTGAACGTCTTCATCTTGTTTAGCTTTGCTTTTGGCAGCATACTATTGGCAAAATAATTTCCTAACAAACCTGATTTAAAAAGCATTTTTGAATCAGCAGGTTGTGCATCAAGCATTCTTTTTTCAATTTCTGGAAGATAAAAATCACCATAGTACTTCAAGTGTTCTATACACTCTAGTATACTCCAGCTTTCTTTATTTTCTTTCCAATTT
>JAHDGC010000390.1 GCA_020627865.1 Saprospiraceae bacterium
GACTTTTACTTGTACCAGAGTGGGATTGAAATTTGCATTATTCGAGATCGTTCCTTGGTAACGTGTCTTCTTTTACTTGTACCAGAGTGGGATTGAAATTTTGGGAGTGTGTGCAATAATGAGTATAGACAGACCGCTTTTACTTGTACCAGAGTGGGATTGAAATACAGAATGGATGTTGGGAAGTAATGGAAAACGGTATCTTTTACTTGTACCAGAGTGGGATTGAAATTCAGAATGGGCGAAAGAATCGAGTATTTTTAATAATCTTTTACTTGTACCAGAGTGGGATTGAAATTTTGCACCGGTATATTTGTACAATATTACAACCGGCTTTTACTTGTACCAGAGTGGGATTGAAATTATTCTGGACAAAGAGTGCATTACAATCAAATGACCCTTTTACTCGTACCAGAGTGGGATTAAAATATCAATAGAAGAAAGCAAACGACAGTTTACAACAGACTTGCACAACAACATATTTACTATTTGTATTTATCTATCATTTTTCAATAAAATTAACTTTCCATCCTCCTCATCACTCAACAAAAATAACTTCCCGCGTGGCGACATCACCGCCTTGCGCAACCGGTGTCTGTTGTCAAGCAACAATTCTTCTACGCCAACTACGGATTCCTCCTTTATAGCAACTCGCCACAGACTTCCTTTGGATAAGCCTGGAACAATCAAGTCTCCTTTCCACATCGGGAATTGATTGCCCGTGTAAAAACAAAGGCCTGTTGGGGCAATGGTCTGATCCCAAAAATGTACTGGCGCATTGAAAACGATACCCTCGGGGATCGGTGGATTATAACCCCGAGATCGATATTTCCCGCTGGTTTGATAGGGCCAACCATAGTTGGCTCCAGGTTGCAAAATATTGAGTTCATCTCCCTGTATCGTACCGTGATCGGTAAACCATATCCTACCATCATCAGGATGTACGGTTAGCCCTTGGGTGGCCCTTATGCCGGTAGCGTACAAGCCCTTCACGGCATCGGGGCCGAAGTCGGGGTTATCATCGGGAATGCTGCCGTCCGGATTGATTCTAAATATTTTTCCGCGCAAATCGGCTACATCTTGTGAGAGAGGGAGCAGTGGGTTGAGGTGTTCATAAAGGTTACGCTCCCCTATCGCAATATACAGCTTGCCATCTTTGCCAAATATCATGCCGCCGCCATAATGAAATAGACCGTCACTGTATGGCGCAGCCAGCAACAGGGTTTGGATTTCCGTCAGGCGGTTATCCTCAAGCTTTGCCCGCACCACTTTTGTGGTACTTTTCCGGTTGGCATCTTCAGCAGCATAGGAGATATAGAGGTATGGATTATTTTTAAAATCTGGATCAAGTAATAGTTGAAACCACCCAGCATTGTAACTCAAGACCTTGCCATGTGCGGACGGGAAAAAAACACCGGGTTCATATTGAGCGGTATCAATACGTATGGCTCGGGCCACATCGGTAGGTGCCCCCTTGATCGCCCTACGCTCCTTTGTTTGTAAATCTACCCGCAATAACTGGCCATCTTTTTCAGCGATAAGGACATCCGTTTCTGAAAGAAAGGCCATGCTCCAAGGGCGGTTCAGCTTGTCGAGGATGATTTCTTTTTCTGGCTGGGGTCGAAGCTGTTCGTCCGTTTGCGGAAGCGGTTCTGCGGAAGCAGCCTTAGCTATAATTTTCCACTGCCCCTCGATTTTCTTTAATAAGATGAGGTCATAAAATCGCTTGCGCCAACTCGGGATTTCTACCACAATTTTTGCATAGGCAATATCGTCCGCGATGTCTAGGGCTAGTATTTCAGAAACTCGTCCGTTGAACTTTCCGGGAACGCCTCGGGTAAAAAAAGAAGCGTAGCGTTCTGGGGATAAAACCATCAAGGTATCGGCATCATTATATAGATACATATCACAATCGGGGTGAAATGCCTTTTTTATTTTTTCTGGATAACTGTAGCTGGTGCCTTCTATATAATAGTTCAGGGCTTCTTTTATCAGTTCTGATTCTGATTGCGCTGCCGAATATGTAGCAAAGAACAGCAACAGGCAAAAGGGAAAGCGATGTAATTTTATCATTGTATTTTTTTTGCAATGATAAGCGAGAATAGCCTTAAAAGCTCGTTCAGATAAGGTGAAAACAGTCCAAATTTATGATTTTGGACTTAAATCCTCTACTCTAAAGGCTTGGAGTTCTTATTTTCCAATGATTTTTTGAACTGGGCCGGTGTGCAGCCCACCACTTTTTTGAAGGTAGCATAAAACGATGACTTCGAGTTGAAGCCGGATTCATAGCCAATGCCTTCCAAAGAAAGTTCATGTTTTTGGCCAATCAATCTTTTCGCTTCGCGGACACGCCACTGGCTAATATACTGCGGGAACCCGCCAGGGTAATGCTGGTTCAGGATTCTCGACAATTGATGCTTCCCGATGTTAGCTTGTGTGGCCAAATCTTCCAGTTTTAATTTTGGGTGTTTAAATAACCGTTGCTCCTCCATCATGGTATCTACCTTTTTCATCATCGTGATGCCATCCGTACCTGTTCCAGTTACAACTGATGTACTGGATTTCCAATAGCGGTTTTTGAGCCATTGAAATAGCAAAACATAAAAGATCAAGGAGAAGCCGAGTGCGCCCCAAATATAGGTAATCCCATTGATGTACATCGCAAAGAAGTAGGTAAGCGAGATGAATAGCATTCCTGCCGTCAGGCCGATTAAATGATTTTCCTGCCGAGGCCGATTCAGGGGATTCCGAATCCATTTTCTTAACAACTCCATTCCCTCATAAAGTCCACCGACGAGACAAATTGCCCAGACCGAATAGATGACATGGATAAAGTACTGGTTCCAATATTGGGGAAAAGTTCTATAGGGGTACACGAAACCCACGACAAGTGTAAGGAGGAAAAGGCCGGCCAGCAATTGCCCATCTTTTTTATAAAACTGTTGTTCTTTACGGATAGCGGAGCGAAGCGTCAGGTAAAAAAACGGACCAACAAACAGACCAGCGGAAAGCCCCATTTGCAAAACAAGTCGATCTATATCCGCGAGGAAATGGAGGTATACAGATTTTCCAATTCGAATACATATTGCTATTAAAAGCCCGGAAAAATACACTTCCGATACGGTACGTTTCTTGCCGGAAAGCATAAACAGGGCAAGTAAAAAACCATTGATGACCCCGAGGCTAGAAAGTAAAAAAAGAATAGACAGTGCATGATCCATATCTATGATTTAAAAGATAATACCGTGTAACAAAAGTTTATTGTAAAAACGAGTTCCGCAGGAACGACATATCATTGCCCTGTCTGCGTGGCCTCGCCAGGCAGGCAGAAACGTGAGTGTCTGGAACGTTTGTAGGAAAAGAATAATTATAAATAATTTTTGTTACAGTGTACTAATATCCTGTAACAAAAGTAAGCTATAAAAACGAATTCCATAGGAACCATATGTCATTGCCCTGTCTGCGTATCCACAGGAACAGGCAGGTGTGACACGCAGGCCGAACATAGTTCAGACTTTCACAGAATTTGACAAAGGTCGAATGTTGCTTTTATATTCGCCTCTGATAGCGCTTTCTTATTCATCTACCTGTTCAGTTTGCGTCTGTTTCTTTTTGACTCCAAAGGTAATTACTTATCCTTCAAAAAGCATATCCATAGTCAAGTTATTATCCACAAAATCTTGGCTGTACTTATTGTCTGCAACACCAAAAGTTGTAATCATGGTTAAAAAAATCTGCTTTTTCGTTTTACTAGCTTCGGTGAAAACAGCTATTTTATTTCGTAATTGCCCTGCATAAGATTTGCTTATGGTAAATGTCGTTTTATAAAATTTAATTTCACAAAGATTGATTACCTGATCATTCCTGTCAATTAACAAATCTATTTGTGCCCCTGGCATGGCATCATTCCCTTGAAAAAGAAAACTCGAAGGCTCCGCATAAATACCACCAATTTTTAAGGCTTCCTTAATCGCAGTAATGTGCTTTAAACAAACGCTTTCAAAGGCATAACCACTCCAACTTTTAAAAGTCGCGGTTTGGCTCAATGCTTGCCAAGTATTGCTAACATTGCGCTTCCTTTTTTCGATAAATTTGAGGTAAAAAAGAGAATATTCATCCGTTAATCGGTATAGGGTATCCTTTGTTTTCTTCCCATTAAATGGTTGGATTTTGATCTTGTTTCGCACCTTCAATCCCCCACCCCCTCCAACTTCTCCAACAACCACTGCTTATCATTCAAATACTCCACCGTATGAATTTTCTTCCGGATACGCACCACCGTCATCTTTCCAGCCCCATACCTTTTATTGTAGATATTGATCAAGATACGGACAAAGTTTTTCCCTGCCCTTTTTTCTATACTCGAAAGCGTTTTATGATGCCGGACAAAATGCTCTGCGTTCAGAAAAATCCGGATGGTTTCTATATCGTATTCTTTATCCAACTCATAGTGGCATTTAAGCCGTAGCAGGCGAGCATTGACATTATAGGCAACCGTTGTTTTCTCTGCCCGGATCAGGTATCTTAATGCGGGATTATATTGTTTTTGATAAAAAGCTATCAAGCCATAATTGAAGGAACAGGCACTTTGGGCAAAGGTTGAGTTTAGCATCGGGCGGTATTTCTCCACGATGGCCATTGCCCATTCATAGGCCTCTACCTTGCAAGCCATCACGACCATATTTTTTAACTTGCCTAATGGCAGGTGACCTTCTTCCAATAACAAATTTTGCTTATCTAGTAATTTGTATAGCTCAAACAAAAATTGATTATATGCTGTATTACCCTTTCTAATTTGACGAGAACAAAAATTAACGGCTACGACATAACAAGCATTCTGTATTTCGGTGGGTATAGCTGAAGCATGATCTTGGAGTAGTTTTAGTAGTTCAAGATAATGGTCATTGCCTCCTATTTCCATGAGCCGGATGGCCTGCTGGCACACCTTGACCAGAGGGTGCTTTTCGCAAAGTGGGATTTTCAGCAGGAGTTCTAGGACATCCATATCCATGTCAAACTCCTTAGTTGGGAAAACCCTTGATAACGAATGCATCGTCAACGTAATGCTAAGTTTATCCAAAGCATACCGCAGATCAAGATGCGCATTAAGCGCTTGCAAGTTATCTTTTTTGCCAATAAGGTTATTTTGATAATAAAATTTCAACAATACACTTTCGTATCGTATAGCACGAGTATAAAAATCACTCCCCTTTACTGATACTTTATCCAGATATTTTTTTTCTTTGTTCAGTTCCCGCTGCATGAGTCGATACTGCTTTTTCTTCGACAAGGATTCCAGAAAAAGACTGGTGCAGCTTTCATCTTCATTTTTAAGCAACTCGAAAGCCAGATACTGTTTCGCTTTCTTATACAATAGGTTTACCTTTGCATTCAGCAACATCAATTCCTCATGTTTCAATACCGACGCGGTTATTTTTTTTTCTGGGAAAACTGTTTTAAACACCTTTAATTGGTATGCTTTCTGGTAAACCGCCTTGCCCGCTACCACCTTTTTTAAGCAACGCAACAGCTTGATAAGCTTTTCATCTGTATTGTGGTATTTTGAATTTACAAAGGCCGTAAACTGATTAATTTCTTGTGCGGAGAATGATTCTAGTAGTTCCAGTATTTTTGTATGGATTATCTTGGCTTTCATATCAAATTTTTAATATTCAGATTATCAGCTACTTATATGATGTCATATTCACAAATATATAAACTATAACTCAAGATAAATGTATAAAATTATGCTTAAAAAACATAGTATGTTTGTAAGGAAAGAAAAATCGAGTTTTGTGTTTTGGTTTTAAGACGTAATGAGTAGTTTGCTTGAAACAGCAAACAAAATCTTAGGAGAACTCGCAGCATCATTCCTTCTTCAAAGTAATTGCTGCGGTTCTCAATTTTTCATCAAAGCATTTTGTGGATGGTGATTTTGCACTGCTTGCGTTCTGGCCATTTACATGATTATTTTTGGATTTTTGACAAATTTTACACTTCTAACGTTCCAGCCATTTTATGACTGGCAACGATATGCCGTTCCTACGGAACTCATAAGCTAAAGAACATTTTGAGAAGCTTTGAAATTTGTTTTTTGCAAAAATTGTCAAACAGCCTTATTCTTTACAATCTCACTGCCTTTTATCACAATTGAAAAATATGACCATCCCATTACCGAACTATTTTTCATCAAAAGAACATCTAAATATGAAACGTATTACCAACTTAAAATTAATCGCTTTTTTATGCTTGCTTATTTGTTCTTGTACAATTAGTTTCGGGCAAAAAGCAGCTTATGTACCGAACCGTTTACTCGTTAAACTAAAACCACAGCGTACCGCTTCCCAAAAAAGCCACCTAAAAAGCAGCATGAATGCCAACACCCTCAAGGCATTTTCCATGCTCAATATGGAACTTTGGGAAATTGATAACACAGGACAAAACAATGTAGCAGAAACCATTAAAAATTATCGCCACCATCCCGACATCGAATTCATAGAACCGGATTACTACATTTATGCGGATAATTATTTTCCAGATGATCCCATGCTTGACGACATGTGGGGAATCCACAACTATGGGCAATACAATGGCCGAAGGGATGCGGATATTGATGCACCAGAAGGCTGGGCAATCCGCACGAATGCTTCTTCCATTGTGGTCGGTGTCATGGATACCGGGATTGATTGGAAGCATGAAGATCTTGTGGAAAATATTTGGCAAAATCTGGGAGAAGATGTTGACGGTGATGGCCGTGTCCTTGAATTCATTAATGGCGCATGGGTATTCGACCCCGATGATGAAAGCGGCTCTGTATTCATAGGGAACAATGCAGGCTCTAATGATGATCTTACAAATAATAATAATATTGGAGTCGGTACTAATACTTTACACATTGGATCAGGTCACTCCAATACTGCGGTTGGCTCTTATGCTATGTCTTACAACACATCAGGCCATTCTAACACTGCTACTGGCTATTACGCTTTGTATGC
>JAHDGC010000391.1 GCA_020627865.1 Saprospiraceae bacterium
AGTTAATTGTTTGGGCCTCCGTTTCTTTTAAGAATTGATTTGTCTGCTAGGAATATTCATATAGAACATGAACAGACACTGATATTAATACCCTAGAAATAATGTTTGAATAATATTGTATAGATATTTGTTTTTCTCTTGAAATAAGAATTGCTTGCTTAGGGTTTTCCCCTGTCTGCGTGACTCGTCAGGCAGACTTTAAGACTAGGGGAGCGATGGCAGGAATTCTTATTGGTATTAAAAATTATAGAATAAGCCTGTTTTTAAATTAATGCCCTGTAAGGAAGTCTCTACATTGTTCTCTTCTACGATCGGCTTGAATGATTGCCTATAGTTGCCTGAAAAGTATAAAGCATATCGTCTAGATAGATTATAATATCCTCCAATCCCAACATTATAATTCCAAAAACTTTTTCTGAAAGAGGTGTGATTGTCTAAAGAGGACTTTTCTTGCTCCATCACTTCATCATGGTGTGTTAGGATTGCGGAGAGTTCAACGTAGTCGTGAATGGCTTTGTTGAAACTAGAACCGACTATAAAGTTCAAGGTGATCCTCGGTGATACCGCTAGGGCATATTCAATATTTAGTGGTATCTCAACGGTACATATTCTATGTTTTAACTCTGTCTCTGAATTAATCATCTCTCCTTCGGGAACAGGGTCGGGGCCATCATGTTTAAAGGTGACACTCCCGGTTGCATCTCCCATTGGAGACTTCATCTCCATGGCTATTTTATTGATGCCCACTGTTGAGTCATAATTGATTTCCAATGCATTTTTGGAACGAATAAAAATATCATGATAAAACAAGCCCGTGTTTAAATGAAAGTTTCCAAAGAGTTGATAGTTTAATTGAATCCCGATGCCATTTGCATAAATAAAATTGTTATCTTCTATCAAGACTTTGTAGTCCTCGTTAAATCCAGAAAGCTTGGTTGCATTAAAAGCCGGAACATATAAAATTCCGAATTTCAGGTTTCGCTTTCTTTTGATATGATTTGATTTTAGCGGTGTAGCTTCTGTAAAGGGCATTTCCAATACATGTTTTTTTAAGGGCAATGTTTTCAGAAGTAAAGGAACTTGTGGTATTATCGCACCAGTGCTTTTACCCTGAAATGGATCCTGTTTTTGATCCTGCTCAGGAAATTTTATGGCTTGCTCCTGATTTTTATTGGCATCTGATGCTGTATAGAAACTATTTGAAGCCTTGTCTATCTCGTCGTCAAAAACTGTAGTTGTTTTTGTCTTTTCTTCCAATAGCGCGTTTTTATGTTCCTTGTGATTTTTATTATTCATGATTTTTAACAATGTGTTTCCTTTGTTGGGGATCATTGAAGTTGCCTTACTGCTCGATTCTATAATGAAATCGTCTGGACAAGGATCATCTATACTTAAATCAGGATGATGTTCATTACCATGAATAATCATGTGGTCAATTTTCTGGTCGATTTTTTTCAGGTTATTATTCAGTTTCAGATATGAGATCAGCATGCCTGAACCAATTAATAATGCCCCAATTCCGAACCAGAAAAAGAATCCCCTTCTTTTTTTCTTTTCTTTTTGAAAATACGGCAGGGCTTGCTCGAAGATGTCATCAGATGGGATATTCCAACCATCTTCTGCTGGGGCTTCATCGAGGAGTCTGTTGTTTAGCAACTTTTCAAATTTATCTAAATTATTATTCCTATTCATTTCTTAATATTCAAACATTATTTCAATTTGTTTCCTTAATATCCGCTTTGCCTTAAAAAGCTGAGATTTGGAGGTGTTTACCGAGATGCCCAGATGTTTTGCAATTTCGTCATGCTTGAATCCTTCAATTACATACATATTGAAAACAACTCGATAGCCCGCCGGTAAATGCTGTATTACTTTTGTCAATTCTTTTGCGCCAAGTACATCGTAAATATTTTCGTCGGATGGAAGGGTATTGCTGATCTCATTGAGATTGTGGTCTACGAAATCTAGCCGTTTCCATTTTCTGAGGTATTGCCGGGCTGCATTGGCAATGACGCGATTAGCCCACACCGCAAAGCTTGCTTTTTTGGCATCAAACTGGTGCATATCACGAAAAATACCAATCAGTCCATCCTGCAACATATCTTCTGCCTCTTGCCGGTTTCTACTATATCTGAGGCAAATCATGAACCACCGAACTTTATATTTCTGATATAATGTGCGCTGGGCTATTGTCTTTCCCTTCAGACATTGTTTGATTAATTTTATTTCTTCCGCTTCCAAGGTAAACTATTTAATGGTTATCAGGTAATGAGCCTCCGTGCTAAAGCAAGAAGACCGATTTATGTGCTTCAAGTCAAGTGTTTTATTATTTATGGTTTAATTCTGCGCGTTACCTTTATATGTGCAGATGGAAAGGGAAAGGTTGCCTGATTATTTAAATATAATTAAAAAAAAATTAAAAAAAGATGCGCTTTGTGCTAACATCTTCCTTTTTCAAGCTATTATACTTATGAAAAGCAACAAAAATTTAAAGAATTAAAAATAAGAGCATCTGAATAAAGCAATTGAAAATGTCTTTTAGACGCAATCATTTTATAAAGTCGGGAATACTGTAGAAGTAGAGAGGATTGTAACTAGTCTGTGGCTGGTTAGGTATCGCTATGAATATGAATTATGATTTAACCCTTGCGGGTTTAAATAGTTTTATCGGGGTTCGTAAACAAAAAATATTATATAACTAAGTAAATTTCAAAAAAATGAAACAGCAAAAAATGATTTCTATTGAAACAAACCTGCAAAATGCAATTTCCTCAAAATTTTATAACAATGAAATTGTAAGAACATCTTTGCGTAAAATCAAAGGTGGTGATGATGATTTTGTCATCACGGAGGATTGCGTAGATCTATAACGTTATAGTAAATGTGAGAAGGGCTGTTTGAAGCATGCCCTTCCCACTTTTTGTTGATAAACCCTAATACCACCGTAACTTTTTTGCTTTTTCTTCGATCCAAGGCCGGAACATCAAGCCCCCTTTTTTCGCGATTTTCTCCAAGACCCTATCTTTTCTATGCCAGATTAGATCACTGCAGATCGAACAAAAATTTTTATAGGCATTTTTCTTCTCTTTACTCATGTCTTTGGTTTCTTTGCCATCTAAATACTTTTTAAAACTTTTGATACTCTTTTCCGCTTTATCATCAAAATCTTCACCGTCATCGCTTTTATTATTGGTCATCGACAACTCATAAAACGCCCGAATGGTAAGCGACCGAAAACGAAGATTGGTGTATAATGTTTTATGGTCAACATCGGTCAACATCTCTACCGTTTTAAGATATGCTTTTTTGTGAAAATGTATGTATGCCTGTGAGAGACACAAAGCATCTTCTCGGAGATCTTCTTTAATTTTGGGAGTATACTTTTTTAAGAAATGTTCTGCCCATTCAAAATCTCCACAGGCAGCAGCTGTACTGATCGCGCTAGTAAATGCATTATCAGGAATATTATCATCGGTAAGCATGACATCTTGTTCGTCCCGAAATTTATAGAATAAAAGGATATCTTTTTGAAAATTATTTTTACCATTTTTATATTGAGAGAAGGCGTAGTTCGTTAGTGCTATGATGCAGTCTGATTTCTCATCTTTTGCTAAGTGTTGTTTATTTTGGAAAAGATACATTTTCAGTTCTCCAAAATTCTCATCATTTGGTGATTTCATGAACGTGCAGATCAGGCTGTAGGTGTGGAATAAAACATTGCCGGATAATTCTGTTTGTTTGCCTAGACTGATTGTTTCATCCAATAATCTTATTTTGTATTGTTGATCTTTCAGGGTTTCCCTGGTTAAAAACTCCGCAGCATAAGTTATTTTAGACAGGAAATAAAAACAATCCAAGGAGTCCATGCAAGAACGAATGTAGTCATCCGCAAAGGTATTGTCCCGCGGTGTGCCAGGATGAAAAAAAAGCTTGTGGTTTTTATCCAGTAGCTGCTGGAAGTCTTCTAACATTTTGGGCTTTTTCTTTTTGAGTGTCTGAATCGCGTTGCGGGATTTATCTCGAAATGTGTTGTAATCGCTTCGGTGTGCATATCCTTGAATCATCAGGTCTTTTCTCAATTCTGCATCCCGAGCAACTTCTTCATACGCCAAATATGCTTGGATTTTTTTTATCAAATCTGTTTTTAGTCCCTCAAGAGTCCCGGAGTTAAATGTTCTATCAGGGTAGATTTTTTTATAAACCCGCTCTTCTGTAAAATTGTCATTGTCGAATGCTGGATATTTCTTCCAGTTATGCTTAATGGCTTTGAAAAAGGGACAAAGGGCCTTATTTTTATTGTGATACGGGGATGCTAAAAAATGAGGAATTTTGTCGAAATCTTGAGGGCTTAATTTTTTTATAAGCCCAGCTATTAACTTTGAGTCGTTTAATCTGGACATATTTTGATTGTTTCGTTGCTATATAAATTATATTTATTTCTATATGTATAGTTGTGTTTTATATGTATTTATGTTTGTTATTGTGATATTTGTTTAGTTTTAATATTGATTATAGTGCTAAAGATAGTAAGATTATCTCACAAAAAATATATTTTGGACAAAATTTATGTATTCTGCTGTGTTTTTTATTTTTTATTTTTTTTTATATGTAAATATTGTTGTTTATTATTGTTTTAATGGATTTTGTTGTTGTTGTGGTATGCTGTTTTACCTGATTTTATTGTGTATTTGCCCTTTTTTTTGGTTTGAAATTACTTTAGGTTCGGCTTATTTTTGTTGTAGTTAGAATTAAGTTGATAAAAAGTGATTCAGGCTACCTTTTTATTAGATTGGTATAAAAGGGTAGCTTGATTTTAACTCGAACAAATAAAATAACCCTGTTGAACAAAAGATATTAACATTTGGAATTTGCTAGATAATTGGACTAATGGCCCAATTATAAAAGCCTCACCGATGCAAAAGTGTAACGGCAGGGGCTTTTTTTATGGAAAAATCCTATCTTTCCCAAAAAATCTATGCAACCATTGTTACCCGTACTATACAAGGATGAATATTTTATCGCGATTCATAAACCTCCGGGCTTGCTGGTTCATCGAACTCGAATTAGCGAGGATGAAATCTTTGTTCTCCAAATCCTCCGTAACCAAATTGACCAGCGAGTTTATCCCGTACATCGCTTGGATCGAGGAACTTCCGGTGTCCTCCTCTTTGGGCTTTCTTCCGAAGCCGCTGCCGGTTTCTCTTCCCTAATTCGCGATAAGCAAATTGAAAAAAAATACCTTACACTGATTAGGGGCTTCGTCGAAGCAACCGGTACCGTAGATTATGCCCTGAAGCTCCATGATTCGGAAGAAAGACAAGATGCCGTTACACACTTCAAACGCTTGAGCCAAAACGAACTGCCTTGGGCCGTAAACCGATATCCGACTTCCCGATATTCCCTTGTGGAAGCTCGTCCGGAGACCGGTCGTTGGCACCAGATCCGGCGACATTTTGCCCATTTAAGACATCCCATTATTGGCGATCATAAACATGGTGATAACAAACACAATAACTTTTTTCGAGAAAAATTAGGTTTCGGGCGCATGATGTTACACGCAAGTGTTTTGAAGTTTATACATCCGTTTACGCAAGAGGAAGTTTGTATCAAGGCTCCTTTGGAAGAAGAAATGCAAAATGCGATTTTAAAGGTGGGCTTATAACAATATTTTTACTGCATTGTAATTGTGTCAGTTTAATTTTTCCTGACCCATAATTGGGAGATTACTTTGGCTAAAGAGTATAAAGTCTAAAATTTAGTCCGTGTGTATTCTATATGAGAAGGCCCTTGAACAGCTAACATTTACAAAGATTCAGTCTAAAGGAATGTATACGGACTACTAGGATATAAACGGAAATCGTGTTGAAACCATACTTGAAGATGCACCCCCTATCGTTAGGGTTAAAGGAATATATCCTAAAACATGATGGCACCGGAATATTTTTTCTCCACCTTACGGACAATTTTGGCCATAGCCAACTTTACAAACTCCTAAAATTTTAACTTATGCCTGTTATACAAAAATTATCAATAACAATACTTTTGTTTATAAGTATTGCCTGCAATAAAGATAGGTTTAAACCGGATTATACGAACGGAAAGGCAACGGCCATCAGAAACGGGAAGCATTGGGAAGGACAGGGTCGGGGGACAGAAAACAATCTAGGAATCGGATTAAATATGTACTATGATGTATTTAATGAGTACGGAGAGTTAAGACAAAGGTTGGCTTTTAGTAAAATACCAAAAATATCGGGAGTAATTCCATTATTTATTACGTCAAGTCAATCCGAAGATAGTATTTCAGGTGTTCGATTTACTACATTTTCCCATGATGGAGATGTCGTTGAGGATAGATACCTAGTGGTTGAAAATTTCGAGAAAAGTAACATTACTGTTGAGTCCTATGATGAGTCCACCAGATTATTCACCGGTAGATTTAAAGCGACCTTTTATATTGACCCTGTCCGAGGGAAAAGAGATCCGAATAATCCAGATACGGTAAGATTCGAAGTAGGTGCGTTTGAGGTTAGAATCGAGGAATAATAAAAAATATAACAATATGAATTCGTAAGGGCAAGGGCTGATTTGCTCTCGCTACTTTTTTGGTGAAAAACAATGATATTATGGAACGGATAAAGTTTTATATTGCTAATATTGAACCTAACCTTTTAAAATCGATTAGCGGCCGTTCAAGAGAGTTGATTGATCTGGTTAATTAAGTCAAAAAAATTAAATCAATCACAGTTCAGATTTTTACGAAAATTGTAACGCATCATAAACTCGAAGAATCATGAGGAAATAACAATGCTTTCTCAATAGCGTCCAAACGGTCGTTTTTTACATTTTAAATAATGAGGACTTTAATTTTTAATAAGCTTTTCGCTCAATAAAGCCCCTCATTTTCAAGCAAAAAAATCCCAGAAAATTATACGAGATATGACATAATTTTCTTATTTTGAAAACAGGACGTTACAA
>JAHDGC010000392.1 GCA_020627865.1 Saprospiraceae bacterium
CAAAAGTTGATGCCGCTTAAAAGTTGGTTTAATGTGACTTAAACCACCATTTTATAATAACCGAAATAAACGTTATCTGACTACAAAACGCTGTACAAGCATTTCATTGTTTTGATCTAAAATTCTAACAAAGTAAATACCTGATTTATAATCCGAAACATTATGCGCTTGGATGATGCCGTTTGGTTGTACCATTTCGATCAAGCTGCCTTGAAGATTATAAATAACTATTTGTTTCACCCCTGCTGGAATGTTGCTTAGGTCAAAATTCACAAGGTCTGTTGCAGGATTCGGGTAGACATTTAAGGAAGCTTTTTCTACCAAAGTTTCCTCCACATCATGCTCTACAGAAACATCATCTCGCTTATCTGCAACAGTAATCTTACGATCATTATTTGCTCTCAAAAGATTGTTTCCACTTCCTGTAATAATTACCTGATCTATATAAATTTGATCATTGTTACCACTGGCATCACATTGGAAACGGAATTGGCCATTAGCAGCTAGGTTATAGTCTGCACTGCTCAATGTTACTGTTCTGGTATAGAAATTATTATTGGAAATACCCGAACCGCTGACATAAGTTTCTACGGTCGTCCAACCAGAACCACCATTATAACGCAACCAGAAATCTTCATTATTCTCCATGCTTCTTACATAAAAACTAAACTCAATCGTCACGCTTGTAAAACCACTCAGATCCAGTGTCGGAGAAGTCATGGAAGAAGCCGTTCCGGAATTGTCGCGGATACGGATAGCATAAGCCCCTTCATAAGCATAACTTCCGGTGTAACGATCACAATCACCTCCACCATCAGACCAGCCATCCCAGCCAGATTCAAAGTAACCCTCATGCAAGACGGTAGGACCACCAGTAGGTGTATCTGTTGTGATACCCAAGTTGCTCGTCAAGTTAGATTCATTACCAGCAGCGTCAATAGCACTCACTTGGAAAACATAGTTCGTAGCAGGTGTCAGACCAGAAATCGTAGTAGATGTTCCTGTTACTGTAGCAACCAAAACGCCATTTTGATAAACATTGTATCCTGTTACCCCTACATTATCAGAGGAAGCAAACCAACTTAAGTCTACACTGGTTTCTGTAATATTCGTACCAGAAAAAGCAGTTGGTGTTGACGGTGCTTGCGTGTCGCCAGCAGTAGCTGTAGTGATCCCTAAGTTGCTCGTCAAGGAAGATTCATTCCCAGCAGCGTCAACAGCACTCACTTGGAAAACATAATTCGTAGATGCAGAAAGTCCCGCAATTGTCGTGTTGGTATTTGCCACTGTAGCAACCAATACGCCACCCTGATAAACATTGTATCCAGTAACGCCAACATTATCCGTTGCAGCAGACCAGCTCAAATCTACGGATGAAGTTGTTACGTTAGAAGCAGTAAGGTTGGTCGGTGTTGTTGGCGCTTGCGTATCTGCAGCAGAAGAAGTGGTTACACCAAGATTGCTCGTCAAGTTAGATTCATTGCCAGCAGCGTCAACAGCACTCACTTGGAAAACATAATTCGTAGATGCAGAAAGCCCTGCAATTGTTGTGTTGGTATTTGCTACTGTAGCGACCAAGAAACCATCTTGGTAAACATTGTACCCTGTAACACCAACATTATCCGTTGCAGCAGACCAGCTCAAATCTACAGATGAAGTTGTTACATTGGAAGCAGTAAGGTTAGCTGGTGTTGTTGGCGCTTGGGTATCCGCCGCAGACGTTGTAGTTACAATCAAAATACTGCTTAAGGAAGATTCATTCCCAGCAGCATCAACAGCACTCACCTGAAAATCATAACTAGTTGCAGCAGATAAACCTGCAATCGTTGTCGATGTAGAAGTACTTGTTCCGACAAGCAAACCATCCTGATAAATCCGGTATCCTATAACGCCGACATTATCAGAAGAAGGAGACCAACTCAAACCGGTAGATGACTGCGTGATGTTAGAAGCAGTCAAATTCAGCGGTGCAGAAGGTGCTTGAATATCGCTACCACCAGAACAGTCTCCCCAAATCATGGCGACATATTCCGGATGATCTATGAAAGGATTTCTATTGCCTTGAATACCATAAATGGCCTCATTTCTATCAATTTCCTTTTGGGAAACAGGGTCTAAATTATGCCAACTGACGAGCATGTTCAAAAACCAAGGTTCGTAGGCGGGGAAAGCCGTACCATCCATGATGGCATTTCCTTCGGCAGTGAAATTCTCCCAAGAAGCAATCTGATCTTCGTAGCGGGTCGCCATGTAGAAGTAGCCTCTAGCAAGGTCTCCTTTATAAGCATCTATCGGTTCAAAAACGGTTCCGGTATAGCCCGGCATGGTGTAGGCACAAGTTCCAGTTCTGGAACCATTGGAAGTAATATTCGATTCCGTCCCCGGCACAACTTCTCCGTAAGGGTGATTATTCCTAACACTGTTTATCCATCCATCTACAGGTACTACGGTAAACATATCTGTATACATCGGGTTATTAGTCGTGCCACCCCAAAAAGATTTCGGGAAGGAATGCTCTCTATTATAACAACTACCCTCTCCGGCATAAGAGCCACATTGATCGGTCACGAAAGTAAATTCCGTTTCAGAACCGTTTGGATTATCGGAGTACATATCCCAAACGATGGTAGCATTGCCCGCATCATTGGTGCGATCATCCGTTGTTTGGTAATGTGTCCACAAAGCAGAATAGCTCACGGAAGTATGGCCACCAATCAAGCCATGCAAGGCCGTTTTTAAATCAGCACAAGTTTGGTTTCCGATAGTACTGTAATAACTGGAACTACCTGCTTCCAATGTACTGGCAGCACCGGAAAGCGGATTGACATTGTAGTAATCAGGGCCACCTTCACAATTGTCATTGGCACCAAAAACGTAAAAATAATACGTTGTCAATTCATCTAAAGCCCCGACGGAAAAACTATTGCTTGTTCCGTACTTGATCACCTCAGCATTCCCTAAAATACTTCCACTACTGTAAATCACACCATCGGCTGGTGTTCCCGTAAGGGTATTACTGGTACTCATCAATACCAAATACTTACCCGCATCAGAATTGTTGAAACTACCTTGAACAAAGTTGGAAGTAATGGTTCCGAATGTCATATTGGTCGCCTGTGCACTTGGTTCTGTACATGGCCCAACCGAACCTGCTGCAGTAACGGAAATATCATCAATGGCAAATTCATCGCGGCTACCACTTCCGGTGAGATCGTTCCCTGTCCAGCGCAAGTATAGAGTTCCACCAGGCTGCATGTCAAGATTGACTAAGGTCGTAGTTTTGGGATTCGACTGCCAAGATGGGGTCGCATCCCTTGCCGCTGTGGAAGTAATCGTCAGAGCGGAGACGGAAGTATAGTTAACATCATTCGTAGAATAAGAAAAACCCAAGGTATTTCCCCGATCCTGATCGTTGCGGACGTAAGCAGTATATGCAATATCAATCGTATTGATCGGAGTACTACCGCCATTGACCACCTTAAGGGTAATCGTTCCTGGCGTCCAATCACTTCCCCCGGGCTGGACACCTAGCGAGGTACCTGAACCAGATATACTGAAAGCATAAAGTCCTCCTGTAGAAACACCTCCAGAAGAACTTCCCCTCGCGAAATCGCCCGAAGTTTTAGCCACACCAAAAGCTTTCGCCCCATCGCTAAAGCCAGTGATGGCCCAAGCATCCGCGTCGAGTTGGCCGAAAGCTGGATTGGCCGTCAGTCCAGAACCCCCAAAAGGCTCATTGACATCACTAACGGCATTGTCAAAATCTATTACATTGGTAATTCCGTTGCCCTGAATGGATAGCTGGGCATGGGTTTGTGCAAAAATAAATAAGCACATGCAGAAGAGTAAAAATCTCAGTCTCATTATTTTCTTTTTAAAAGTTAAAATGGTTCAACAACTGCTAATCAGCAACTGTACTGATAAACAGCATTCAATTAATTTATGGAACTACAAATATGAGGCTTTTTTATTATTAAAAAAAATTACTTTTAAGTGACCAGAATGGATTAGTTTTCATAAATGCCAACAATACATTTTACAACAAAAGATATATTAACTACATATTTTTAAAATACTGGTAGGCAATTACATACAAGTAACGATATAATATTCATCTCAAAGGCTAGCGCAAATAAAGATTATATTATTGTTTTGTTAAAATGAAAAATAAAGAAATAATGTCGGTTTTAAGACTCCGATTCTTGACATCACGGCATAGCAATATATCAAATATCATATTTTGCAATACTGATAAAATCCTTGACAATTTCAATAGCAGCCTCTGTCCTAGCCTTTCCTTCGCCAGAAATTTCTACATAATCCTCCCCTAAAGATTCCAGATTATTTTTATAGATCAAAAACAGCTCTTCCCTCAAATGCGGATGTTCCCTTTGCGGGTCTGCTTCCCAAGGAATATCAGGCTTACAAAGCAAATAAAGATCATACTTTTGGGCATTCATCTGCTCAACAATCCAACGATCACAGTTTTGATAACGGAACTCTGACCATATTTTAATGGTTAACAAATTAGTATCTAGAAAGAAATACGGATAAACAGCATACCTCTCCTCCTCCGCGATTTGCCCTTTTGCGATGGTCAGCAAATCTTCCTTAACGTAAGGCTTTTGTAGCTGCGCAATATATGTTCTCGCAAACTCTGGCACCCAAGGAACCCCGAAGTACTCCGCCAAATTTTTAGCTAATATTGTTTTGCCTGTAGACTCCGGCCCTGTGATTACAATTTTTTTTGATGTCATTTATTTAAAAAGATTTAAGCAAATTTAATAGAAATTTCATATCTTTATTTCATCAACAACACCTGATTTGATAATTGATGATTTGTATACTGGTAATTGGTCAATTCATCTGCCCAATGCCAATATTTTCAGATAATCAAATATCTCGATTCAACGCCTTAAAACCCTATAAACTATGCTCCATGTAGCATAAAAGCAATGCTGGAAGCAGAATAACATGCTCTAAGAAAGTGCTGACCCTGCCTGTCGTGCAGACAAGCAGGCAGGAAATCACCGGTCACTCTTCTACAAGAAGTATAGTTTATTTTCCGATATTTATAACTTGAGACAAACCTGAAGTGTATCCTTTCGGGGTGATCTTTGTGTGTATGGAGATTTTTTTATGGTTTATAATTTTTTGAGATGCACGATATAGAACCTCACTTTCAATGGCGAGATCATTACGTTGCCGCAAGGGACGAACGCTCTCCTTTTTACGGGGCGGTCAATAATGAATTTACCTATACCAATAAAATATACAACTACCTGATTCATCCGCAATGGGATGAATTCGGTTCCTCAACTCTGTACCTTAAAATCCTCTTTGTCGATTATGAGGAAGGGTTTTGCATTATGGAGTTAATCGGGGAATGGAATGATTGCATTCATAATGATGTTATGTTGCTCAAAAGAAATGTCGTTGACCAACTTTGCAAAAATGGCATTCATAAATATATCCTGATTTGTGAAAATGTATTAAATTACCACAGTTCTGATGATTGTTATTATGAAGAGTGGTTTGAGGATGTATCGGAAGAGCGGGGCTGGGTTTGTTTACTGAACACCTTACCGCACGTAGAACAGGAAATGCAGGAAACCCGCTTGCAACATTACATTAATTTTGGCACACCTTTCAATACCATTAACTGGCGGCCTTACAAGCCTAAGGTTTTGCTCCAAATTGTAGAATTATTGTTGGAAAAAACTACGAAGCAAGTAACGTGATCGTATAAAACATCAAAGCTTATAAAATAGCCGATACAAATTCCTTACCTTTGCATAAAAATCACGTACTATGCATCGTTCAGGTTTTGTAAATATTATTGGCCGACCAAATGTCGGGAAGTCAACTTTGCTCAATGCACTGGTTGGAGAGCGCATGTCCATCATCACCGCTAAGCCACAAACGACTCGGCACCGCATTATTGGCATTGTCAATGACGAAGATTATCAAATCGTCTTTTCGGATACACCCGGCATTATCCAAGATCCATCTTATGGGATGCAAAAGGCTATGAATAGTTTTGTAAAATCTACCTTCGAAGATGCTGATTTGATGCTTTTCGTTACGGAAGATTCAGAAAAATTTGAGGAAGATGATCCGATTGTCAAGCGGTTGAAAACTGCCGAGATGCCGCTTTACCTCATCATTAATAAAATTGATATTTCCACACCAGAGGCGACCATCGCACTGATAGATTCTTGGAGAAAGCGAATTGACTTTGCGGAAGTTTTCCCTATTTCTGCACTCAAGCAGCAAAACACCGAGGAACTGTTACAAAATATTATTGCCAAGTTACCGGAAGGCCCCGCGTATTATCCAAAAGATCAATTTACGGATAAGCCGGAACGTTTTTTTGTGAGTGAAATTATCCGCGAAAAAATCCTGTTGCTTTATGAACAGGAGGTGCCCTACTCTTGTGAGGTACTGGTCGAGTCGTTCAAGGAAGGGGAAAGTCGAAGTGGCCCGCTCACACGTATAAGTGCTGTTATATTTGTAGCGAGAAAAACGCAGAAGCCGATCATTATTGGGAAAGGTGGCTCCGCAATAAAAAAGTTGGGGACACTTGCCCGAAAGGATATTGAAAAGTTTCTGGAGAAAAAGGTATTTTTGGAGTTGTTCGTGAAGGTGAAGGAGAATTGGCGGGATGATGAGCGGTATTTGAGGCAGTTTGGGTATAAGAATTAGATCGCTTCGCTTTTAGATGTTAGATTTTAGATCATTCGCTGGCGCTCATTGTTAGACCGCTGCGCTTTTAGATTTTAGATACTAGATTTTAGACCATTCGCGTTGCTCATTATTAGACCACTGCGCTTTTAGATTTTAGATACTAGATTTTAGATCATTCGCGTTGCTCATTATTAGACCACTGCGCTTTTAGATTTTAGATACTAGATTTTAGATCATTCGCGTTGCTCATTATTAGACCACTGCGCTTTTAGATTTTAGATACTAGATT
>JAHDGC010000393.1 GCA_020627865.1 Saprospiraceae bacterium
GATAAGTCATTGACTTCTGCTAATTGGGCTGCCCTTACTATACCGGGCTTGTTGATACTAATGTTAGGATGTTCCCTGTTATGCATGGATTCCTTTATCAAGTCCATCCAATCTTTTATATCTTGTGGAGTATTTTTATCAACATAAGTGGTGTTTAAAATGACCATCTGGTGCTTGGTCATATGTCTTTCATGGCCCTGTAGATTTCTTGGGTTAATGCTGGTAATTAAAACATCATCTTTTATCGGTTTCCCGTTGGATTCACTTATTCTATATGCAGCAGTTACCACGACGATGATATAAACATCCTTGTCGTAGGAATAGTCTTTGCTGCTCTTTTGCATGTCAATGATATTGGCCAAAAAATAATGGGCAAACCTGTCGTAAGAATAATCATAATCCACTTTCTGGATTTCCACGACAGTTCTGTTATCATGATCTTCCGCGAATAAATTTATCCAAGACTTTATCGCACCTGTTTTGTTGGGTAGTATCTTTATCTTCTTTGCTTTGATCTTGTCTATATTCAACTTGATACCGAGAGCATCCTTTGCGAATGCACGGAATACTTCCAAGTCTGTAAAGGCATGTTTGAAATGAATTTCGTTGTCAAGATTGGCTAACATGAATATTTTGGGGTTTTGTATTGTGTGATGTATGGATGTCAAATTTTTGATTCCTAATTCAGAAAAAATTTATATGATTTTAGTTGATTTGACAATGCGCACCCTTTCAGGGTGGGAACCCACCCAGCAGCCACGAGACCAATCCTCTTTTCGAGGTCTCAACGTTAGGCCATAAGCCTAACCCTTCAAATTCTGACATTTCAGAAAAAGAACTATATGGGAAGGAGCCTTTCACTCCCCAAACTGCACAAAGCAACCGAGCTCGCATCACATCATGCAATTCTACAACCTTAAAGAACCTTTTTAATGTCGTAAGTATTACGACGCTGCTGATTATTGACGATAATAGAATCTACCCAAATGCCTACTGTTCGCGTCAACTCTAGCAGCAAGCCTACTAATTTTAAGATAGAATCCATCCAAGTATCGGTTTACTATTTGGGAAATGTATGGTCTATATTTTTTAATTATTTTACCGATACCGAAAAGGTTTCATACAAAGATAACAATAATATTTTTAGGTGCAAACTTTTTGTTTATTTTTATATTCAATAAAGTGAATATTTTATTTTTAGTTCACCAAAATAAGGATAATTTACATGTTTATGCTACCGAGCAATGCCCTAAGTATTCCGAAGTCGACCAATAATTTCCCCTAAATTTAGCTTCTCCTGCTCCCCACTTTCCATATGCTTAAAACTCAATAAGCCACTTTCCATTTCGTCTCCGCCAATAATAACGACATGCGGTACCTTGAGCGAATCCGCATACTTCATCTGCTTCTTCATCTTGGCGGGTTCCGGATACAAATCCGACTTGATGCCCGCTGCTCTGATTTTGTTTAAACAATCAAAGGCATATTGATGCGTTGCTTGGTCAAAGGCAATTAATAAGACATCTACCGTTGCGGAAAGCTGTTTCGGATACAAATCTAACTCATTCATAACATCAAAAATACGAGCAGCTCCAAAAGACACACCCACACCAGAGACGCCCTTCAATCCAAAAACACCTGTTAAGTCATCATAGCGACCACCACCACCAATACTGCCCATCTTTATATTTTTAGCCGCGACTTCAAAAATACATCCGGTGTAGTAATTCAAGCCACGTGCCAAGGTGATGTCAAACTTTACCTCGTTCTTCGCCTCGTACAAATCAAAATATTGGTGAAAAGTTTCCAGTTCTTCAATGCCTTTTAATCCCGTTGGACTGTTGGCAAAATAATTTTTCAAAGGCGCGAGAGCATCACATTTGAGCATTTCCAGAATTTGAGTAATGGCGGCATCCGGAATTTCCTTTTTCAACATCTCATTTCTAACACCATCTTCCCCGATTTTGTCTAGCTTATCTATGGCAATGGTCATGTCCATAAACTGGTCGGCAATGCCTGCCGCTTCTGCTAGTCCGAACAGCACTTTCCGGTTGTTCACTTTGATGACACAATCTACCTTAAGTTGGGCGAAAGCCTCATCGTAAATCTGCACTAACTCGGCCTCATACATCAAGGAATTGGAACCGACAACGTCTACATCACATTGGTAAAATTCTTGATAGCGACCCTTCTGTGGACGATCTGCCCGCCAAACGGGTTGAATCTGGTATCGCTTGAAAGGAAAGGAAATTTCATTCTGATGCATAACCACAAAACGGGCAAAGGGTACTGTAAGGTCATACCGTAATCCTCGCTTGGAGATGGAAGCAATCAGCTTGTTGGAATTTTTCTCCGTCAGGGCTTTTTCATCGGCCTTGGCAAGAAAATCCCCATTGTTGAGGACTTTAAATAACAATCTGTCTCCTTCTTCCCCGTATTTTCCGGTAAGGGTAGAGAGGTTTTCCATCGTTGGTGTTTCGATAGGCTGGTAGCCATATTTTACGAAAACGGACCTGATGGTATCAAAAATATAGTTGCGCTTGACGACTTGATCTGGGGTGAAGTCGCGGGTGCCTTTAGGTATGGAGGGTTTCATAAATGTTATTGTTGTATAAATATCGTGTTGAGAAATGATGAAATATTGGCTCTACAAAGCCCCTGAAAACTGCCCCAAAAATCGAACATCATTCTCAAACAAAAGCCGGATATCGTTAATCTGGTGCAGCATCATGGCCTGACGCTCTATTCCCATACCAAAGGCAAAACCCGTATATTTTTCACTATCAATACCACAGTTTTCCAAAACGGCAGGATCAACCATCCCACATCCCATAATCTCTACCCAACCGGTATATTTACAAACATTGCAACCTTTGGCATCGCAAATAAAACAGGAAACATCCACCTCTGCACTAGGTTCCGTAAAGGGGAAATAAGAAGGACGCAACCGTATTTTGGTCTGTGGCCCATACATTTCTTGAGCAAAGAAGTAAAGCGTTTGTTTCAAATCGGCAAAGGAAACATTTTCATCTACATAAAGCCCTTCCACTTGGTGAAACTGGCAGTGCGCGCGAGCAGAAATCGTTTCATTTCGATACACTCGACCGGGCGCAATGATTCGGATAGGCGGCTGATTATTTTTCATAACCCTTGCCTGAACGGATGAGGTATGCGTACGCAATAACATCTCCGTGCTGTTCAGCAGATAAAAGGTGTCTTGCATATCCCGTGCAGGATGATCTGCCGGTGTATTCATGGCCGTAAAGTTATGCCAATCATCTTCAATTTCCCGATCTTCAGCAACAGCATATCCAATGCGCTGGAAAATATCGACAATGCGATTATGTGTTGTGGCGATAGGGTGGCGTGCGCCTAAATGGCCACCAATCACAGGAGCGGATAGATCAATTTTGGCAGCTTCTTCATCACTGGCTTGTGATTCGGCTGCTTGTTTAAGTTGCTGAAATTTGGTCTCAGCAGCTTGTTTGAGGTTATTTAGTAATTGGCCAAACTCTTTTTTCCTTTCATTCGGAACGTTCCGGATTTCAGAAAAAAGCGGTTTAATAATGTTCTTGGTTCCCAAGTACTGGATGCGGAATTGTTCAATAGCAGCTGCTCCTTCTGGGTTAGCTTGCTCGATTTCCTGCATCATTTGGTTCACTTTATCGAATATTTCTGTGGCCATAAGGATTCGTTTTAAAAATTAAGGTTACAAAGGTACATAATGTATAAGGTAAAATTAAGAAGTATCGGGTGAAATATTAACACAATTGCATAAAAATGATTCACCACAGACCTGCCTGACTGGAGTCACGACATGCAGGTTACACAGATGGCCACAGATTACTACACGGATTTTTACGTATTGAGGGCTGATCTGTGCATGAATCTGTGTAAATCTGATAAATCCGTGGTGCGACTCGCAGATTTATGAAAAATCGTACACGATTTTTGAGTTGATTCCCTTACTAGGTTTTATGCGATTGCCATAGGTGCCATATTGATTTATCTAATAATAATTGTTGTTCGTCTGGTATCTCTGCAGGTTGGATGAATCGCTGACATCTTTCTATTTTTAAGCTTGTCTGTTCTTATAAATCCTACAAATACCCACCATTTAAATCATTTGAAAATATTTACCTTATGAGAAAGTACAACATTTTTAAAAGTTTATTTTGTGTTATACTCATCCTTTGGACGGGTATTGGTCTAGAGTTGAAGGCAAGCCCTATTGATAATAATCCAAAAACTATTTTCGAGTGCCTTCAGGGGCCGGATGTCATTGAAATATCTTTGAAAACAAACTTTACCGAACTGATCGAAAATAAAAATGAAGACCTTTACCAAAAGGCGAAGTTTGGTTACACGGATGCGTATGGTAATTTTAAAGAACGAAAAATTAAAGTAAAAGCTAGAGGAAAGTTTCGTAAAAAAGTCTGTGATTTCCCTCCTTTGAAACTCAAGTTTTCTAAGGAAGGTTTGATCGCAGAGGGCCTGAAGGATGACAATAAGCTCAAGCTGGTTACGCATTGTTTCGAGGGAAACGCAGAGGAGGGAGAACAGAATCTGCTGAAGGAATATCTGGTTTATAAAATGTTGAATATCCTTACGGAAAAAAGTTATCAGGTGCAACTGGTTCGGGTAACTTATGTCGATACTGAAGATCATTATCGTTTTCAGCGATATGGATTCCTTATTGAAAGTACAAAGGCATTGGAAACCAGATTGGATGGTATTGCTAAAAAAATATTCAGCATGCCGATTCAAGATCTGGAACGGAAACAATACAACACGGTAACCATGTTTCAGTATATGGTTAGTAATACGGATTGGCATGTGGAATATGCAAGGAATGTAAAGTTTATTCTGCCAAAGGAAGGGAATAAAGTAACATTGGTACCGTATGATTTTGATTTTTCTGGGGTCGTAAATGCAGGATATGCTATTGTGAACCCTAATTATCCAGTAAGTGATTTACGGGATCGTTTTTTTCTAGGACATTTTAATGATGCCGAAGCGTTGAATGAGACTTTGGGTCTTTTTCGAGAAAAGAAAACAACTATCCTTTCGCTTTGGCGTAATTTTGAACCCTTGAAAAAGAGGCACCAGAGAGATGTCATAAATTATCTGGAAACATTTTTCGAACTTATCGAAGATGATAAAGTTATCAGGCAGGAGTTACTGGAGGTGGAGGGATAAAACTATTCTTCGCATTTGCATGACAATTTATTCGCATAATTTTGTTTCACGAGGCGATACCTTTTCTGGTAAGGATAATTATCATTTTCCATTTTGAAGATACAATTATAATCCAAAGTACTCACACCCTCTTGAAGGGTATTGGGGTCGCAATTGTGGTTGACGGCAGGTTGACATTCGATTTGCTTCATGGAACTAATTACAGATTCTATAAGTTTCTTAATGTCAATATCTTGTTTTGTGACAACCGTTGAATCAATATTTTCAGCAATTCTCCCGAGGGGTTCCCCTCTCCGGACAATCCTGTCATTTCCAATATGGAACTGATCGTAGAAAAAAGAGTTTACATCACAAACCTTGCGGAGTTGGGAAGGAGCTTGCATTTTTGTAATCAAAAATGAAAGTGTGTCTGTGTTATCCGGAATGGAATCCAGAAGATTTCTCCCGTGTACAGTATCTACCCAGATTTCATTATGCATATACTCGAATCCCATCAGGATCTTCCCCTTTTCTTCTGGGTTCTCCACACCTTTTTGACATTTGAGGCGGACATCAGCAGACTTTGCAACATAATAAAATCTAGGTCTGTTAATCGACAACTGGATGATGTATGCTTCCGCTAATTCCCACTCACCTTCATACCCGCTACAGGGACAATAATCATTAACCTCTTCGTTGGATAAATAAGCGGGAGTACAGGCATATCTGGAGTGACAATCGAAATATTTGAATAGCGGATGCTGTTTAAATTCTTCAATGGTTTCACCGGAAGCATGTGTCTCAGATACCTTTATAGTTTTATGACCAAGATGGTTGCCCATGGAATAAGCGAGCAAGCCTATGATGAACAGCAGGCTGACTAATCCCGCAATCCACATCAAAAATGACCGCTTTTTTTCATCCCGAAGCTCCTTTATTTCCAATAATTGCCTGTCGTATGCAATCAGTTGGCCAACATTTTTTATAGACCTGATGTACATACCTTCCGTTGCCTTCTCGGATATGAGCATCGTAAATTGGCTCTTACTAATACAAAGATCATCAGCAATTGTTCCAAATGAACTTTCCCCAAACTTAGCAGTTTCTTTCTCCCAAGGGCCATACTTTTCCTCAAGTTTTGCGATAAATTTCTTATGTAGATTCTCCTTCATATGTCAATATAATAATTGTTTTAAAAGTGTAAAATAGAATAAAATATTGTTTTAGGTTATTTTACAGGAATAATATTTTTTTATTGTAAAACTTGCTGTATACATTTGTAGCGTCGGAAGTGTTGTGTGCTTTGTTATGCAAATCAGTGCAAAGGTGTTAAAAATCATAGAAATACCAAATAATGACTTGGTCAAAAACATAAACTGTTTCAAATTCAATATCATATGAAAACCAATTACTCCTTATCTAAAAAAATCGGCCTCTTATTCGGCCCTATTTTATTTTTAGTTTTCTACAACCTTCCGGTAGAAATCATCAGCCGAGAAGCGGACCCCGTTTTGGCTGTCGCCCTTTGGATGATTGCTTGGTGGATCACCGAAGCGGTTTCCATATCCGTTACGGCACTCATTCCCTTGACCATATTCCCGCTTTTCGGCATCATGGACATCAAGGCCGTTGCCGCAAACTATGGCCACCATATTGTCTTCCTTTTCTTCGGCGGTTTCGTGATGGCCTTGGCCTTGGAGAAGGTTAATTTGCATAAGCGTATCGCCCTCAATATCGTCAAAATAACCGGTACCAGTCCCGATAAGGTGATCCTCGGTTTTATGATT
>JAHDGC010000394.1 GCA_020627865.1 Saprospiraceae bacterium
CGGTACTACGTACCCTGCTTGCGTTGCACGCTGTATCAGGCAAGCTCAAAAATCCACTTGTAAATACGTTTCTACAAACGGAGTCGGCACGCTGTGCCCTGTCTGCGTGGCTTGCCAGGCAGGCTCACATAGCTCCAGAGGCTTGTCCGGCTGAAAGACGGGAGCGACCCTATTTGTAATAATATGATGGTAGTACCTTCTTTTGAGGTGCAGCGCACCGCCCCCAACTGTCCTATAGCGATTTATTTTCTTAACTCATCGGTTTCAATAGCATTACAACAATACAGCTAAAATGCGCCCACCAGAACCGATCAAAACCTAATTAATATGGAAAATGCAACCATGCCCGACCCATTCACGGAACAAGCTCGCGAGAAAATCATGAACCGGCTACACAAAGTAGAGGCGGACTTAGCCCCTCACTCCCAGAGCCTGACTCCAGAGGAACGCAAAAAGATGCTGAAAATGCGGGACAAGTCGCTGGCCTTCGTGACAAAGACCATCGAGTATGCAAACGATTTCCCCTCGGTCATTCCAGCAGTCCTCAACATCGAGAAACTACAGATTGAATACGAAAAGGCACAGGAAATGGACATTATACTCCGGAAACTGGAAACCCTACACGCCAGCGTCAGGGATAGCCGGATGGTCGCGGGGGAAAATGCCTACATGCTATCCTTAAAAGTATACCAAGCCTTCAAGGTCGCGAATAACCTACAGGTACCCGGAATCAGTGCCGTCATCGAGGAGCTAGGCAAGCAATTCACGAGCCGCCCCAATCCAAAGAAAGCTTCCGACAACCCTTTCCCTGAAGTCTACGAGAACAGGGTGCGGAAGCAGAAGACCCCCGACGAAGTTTCCGCACAGCAGGAAGATATGAATACAGAAATGAGCTAATTCAGGTCTTTAGAAACAGAAAAAAAGAACCCCGTAACAGTGATGTTATGGGGTTCTAACTTTTGTCACTAAAGCTCAAAACACTAAAAACCTTCGTATACAAAATCATTACTGAAAAATGAAGTTCGTTTAGGTTTACTAAACTTTGGAAGTTTAGTAAACCTAAACGAAAAAGGCACTACCCCAAAATTCATCCGTCACACAGAATCAAAATGACATGACAACAAATAGAAAGCTCGCATGTTTTTTGATTTTCACTCCACAAAGCGAAATTTCAACATTCCACTATACCTATCCAACTCCCCCTATTTATAATAGACCATTCGCTAACGCTCATTATCAGACATCAGACATCAGATGTCTGATGTCAGACGCGTCCGTGGGTAGCTTTAGCAGACTGCTAAATTTTTAGCAGGGCAGCGAATGATCTATCAGCGAAGCGACCTAACATCTAATCCCCCCCTGAATTACATAAAAAAACCCAATGAAAGGAAGTAAAATTACCCAAATTCGCCCCTGTTGTAATAACATTGGCCTATTGCTGTTCTTTATCCAGCTCATTGTTGCCGTTCCGTTCAGTACTCTTTTTGCAGAAGGCACCAAGGAACTCGCTCCCAATTCCAGCGATGTCACCGCACTCTATGTTTGCGAACCCATATACAATAACTTTGGTGGTGTTGGCGTAGGAGACGATGCCAAACTCTTCGTCCATATTAATGACCCGGCCAACGAGCAGGTCTATCTGGGTTTTTCCCAATGGATGCATACGGCCAATACCAATGATGGAGACTATTATAATAATACCTACTATTTCCGTGTTGTTGACCCAAACGGAAATGTCGTATATGGGCCTATTGCCATTAACTCCTCGACGGCCAACACGGACACCCATGCGCTGGCTGCTGCCGGGCCAGCTCCGGTCGTGGGGGCAGGAGGTTACACACCCTTTACCTACACCCCCGGAGCAGGTGCCCCTTCTGGGGATTATTATATAGAATTCAGTAATAGTTCAACGGCTCCATTTGCAAGTTTTGACGACACTATAGATGGTGCCACTTTCTCCTTTACGGCCATTGCCATAAAATATTTTGATATTACAGTAGCCACACAGGGGGCTTCCCCCACGGCCATAGATGGGCGGCTTTGGTCTTACAATTGGGCTTTCCGGACGCCTTCGATTTCACGGGGTTCTGATGCTACTTATACTAGCTTTGATCGCCCTTTCAACGGGCAAGTCTATTCTTATTCCGATGGTGGATTTGTCAATAAAATTGATTTCAACAACTCTGGTTTCCGGGGGCTGTCTTTTTCCTTGGCCTTTAACCAATACGGTACACAAAATACAGGCAATACCGCAGAAGACCGGAAATCGGTACAGGGTGCCAATGCTGCCCTCGCACAATACCGGACGTTTTTGAACAACCCAGACCCTAGCATTTATCCATCCGGTGTTACCGGAACCATCAGCTCTACCCCATCAATCCAAAACTGCGATTCTCCCGATCTTTGTCTTGCCTATAGCGTTACCAATTCGGGGCTTGTCGTAGGGCTACTAGATTTTGACAGCTCCTCCGGTGCAGGGCTATACGACCCCGGAACCGCAGATGTCTTGTTATCTAAAGAAGTCGATATTAACGCTTTAGAAGGATGTATCCCCTGGGATGGGAACGACGGGCTGGGGAACCCTGTCGATGTGGGGACTGCTATCATCCCCCTACATCTACGATATACGCAAGGAACAACTCACTTCCCGGCCTACGATGTGGAATATATCCCCACGGGGTATTCCATTACACCGGTAAGGCCGACTCCAGCACCGGGATTTAGTTCAAAATTATATTATGATGATACCAACATCTCCTTCGCCCCCGGTAATGGAGCTGCAACATCCGAAATAAACAATGGTTGCGCCCCACCTTGCCATACTTACACCAATATTGACTACGGAAATTTAAATACGATAAATACTTGGTGGTATACCAATGAGGAAATTGCCATTTCAAACCTCCCTGTAGAATGTCCACTAACGGCTTTTGATGACAATGTATACACGCCTGTAAACACACCGATTGCCATTGATGTTGTCGCGACCGATCAAGGCACCCATATTGATCCAATGAGTGTTTCTACAACGGGCTTACAACAACCTTCCAGTGGAAATATCTTAATTGACCCCGTTACGGGTATCATAACTTATACCCCCAACACGGATTTTACAGGAACAGATACCTTTGAGTATTTGGTTTGCAACACTGCGGGTTCACCTTGTGATACGGCTGTTGTTTCTATAAATATTTCTGATTGTTCTGCTGCTGCCAGTGAGAAGGTTATTTCCGGTAGGGTTTTTAATGATGTGAATGACAATGGTACAGATGATGCAGAAAGCGGTGCCCAAAGCATTACTGTAAATATATACGATGATGTGAATCAAGATGGGGCGATAGATGGCGGCGATATACTGATAGCAACCCAGCCTACGGCAGCAGATGGTACATACAGCTATGCCGTTACCTCGGGGACTTCTACGACCATAGCATCCGATGATTTTTCTGTTATTGGTAGCTATAGTGGCGGAACAGGTTGGACAGGAAATTGGTTTGAAAGCGATCAGGGAGATGTTGTTGGACAAGATGGCACCCTCAATAAAGTAAGGGCACACACAACTTATTCTGCTCGTTTTACTTTTAATAGTGCCAATGATGGGAATTACCTTCAACGAGCCGTAAACCTGAGCGGGAAAGATCAGGCAACAATTACTTTTGATTATAAAAATACTTCTTTCCAATTATTTGAACTCAAGGCTTCTGCCGACGGTACTAATTTCACAACTATAGCAAATTTAACCAGCTCAACATTCCAAAACTTCACCGCTGACATAACACCATACATTTCGGCTAATACGACAATAAGATTTGAAACCACCGGCAATCAGGCCAGTTCTTTCGGATTCATTGATAACGTTGTTGTTTCGGCTGTAGCCAGCCCTGTCAATTTCCTCATCACGACAGATGAAGCGAGCTATCCTGCCAATTATGGTACGACAACAAGCAAGCTACAAACCGCCACCATTGCTTCGGCAGGGAACTGCGATCCGAGTAATGATTTCGGTATTTACCTTTTGGATAATGATAAAGATGGGATTCCGGACGGCGATGATCTTGATGATGATAATGATGGAATTCTGGATACAGATGAAGGCTTTTGTGAAACAATAACCACTGCTGGACATGTGACTTCCCAAACCAACGTAGGTGCGCTTGATCCCAATAATGTACTTGGTGCTCCTGACGGACTCTACACCAACATTGCCGTAGGAGATGTCATCACCACGCAATTCTCGGATCTCGTCCCAGCAGGGGAAACAATCTCCATAACCATAACCCGGAACAATGCGGGCGGGGATTGTACCATAGAAGCCAGTGCAGACGGCACAAACTTTAGTGGACTCATTTCTTACAATCAGGCCAACGGTGCTAGCTTACAAAGCTTCGAAACCCTCGCCTATACCTCTCCCCCAGGAGGGACAAGATACATGCGCTTTACCCGTATCGGAGGAGGAACAAGGATAGATGCCGTTTCTTATTCTTTTGACAATAACTGTATCTTCACCGATACCGATACCGATGGCATACCAGATTATCTGGATGTAGACTCCGATGGAGATGGCTGTTTGGATGCTGTAGAAGGTGGTGGATCTTTTACCAACACAGATATTGAATACAACCAACTCTCCGGTGCAGTGGATAGCGATGGTGTTCCTGTAGTCGCTACGGCTTCCGGACAAACCGTAGGGGATAGCCAAAGCCCGGGCACCCTATCCGCAGACTGCGCCCTTTTCATCACGGCGGTAGATGATGACTTTTCCGCCAGCCCTGTAGATGGCGTAACGGGTGGCACTTCCCCTAGTGTATTCCTTGAAAATGGTATCTATACAGATATTGCTAATATTGAGCCTGCAACAGATCCTTTAGTGGATGACAACATCAGCATTACCGATGATGGTGGATTAACGGGTGCGACAATTAACCCCGATGGTACCATCAACATTCCGCCGGGAACAGCAAGGGGAAGTTATAGTATTCAATACCGGATTTGCCTTGCGGCAGATAATACCGTTTGCTCTGTGGCTAGGGCTACGGTTGCGGTAGAAGCTCCAGCGAGCATCACTGCCTTGGATGATGACTTTACCGGCACACCGATAGATGAAACTACAGGCGGCACGACGGCCAGTGTATTCCCAGATAATGGCTCTGGTGGAGATGATGCCGATGGCAGCCCCGCTACAGATGCCCTTGTTGATGATAACATTAGCATTACAAATGATGGTGGTCTGACAGGTGCAACCATCAATACGGATGGCACCATTAATGTCCCAGCGAATACCACTCCGGGGACTTATAATGTGGAATATCAAATTTGCTTGACGGCGGATAATACGGTTTGTGATGTGGCAGTTGCTACCATATTAGTGAATTCATCAACACCGACGATTACAGCATTGGATGATGATTTCACCGGAACACCTATAGACGAAGTAACAGGCGGCACAACGGCCAGCGTGTTCCCAGATAACGGCTCCGGTAACGATGATGCTGACGGCAGCCCTGCAACGGATGCCCTTATTGATGACAACATCAATATTACAAACGATGGTGGCTTAACAGGCGCAACCATCAATACAGATGGAACCATCAATGTGCCACCGGGTACAACGCCGGGAACTTATAATGTAGAATACCAGATTTGCCTCACGGTGGATAATACGATTTGTGATGTGGCCATCGCTACTATTTTTGTTGGCACACCACCGCCAACGATCACGGCTTTGGACGATGATTTCACGGGCACGCCTATAGACCAAGTTACAGGCGGTACTACGGCCAGTGTTTTCCCCGATAACGGCTCTGGTGGAGACGATGCCGATGGCAGCCCCGCTACAGATGCCTTGATTGACGATAACATTAATATTACAAATGACGGTGGTTTAACTGGAGCGACCATCAACACCGACGGTACCATCAACGTGCCGCCGGGAACAACAGCAGGCACTTATAATGTAGAATATCAGATTTGCCTCACGGTGGATAACAGCATTTGCGATGTGGCCATCGCCACTATTTTTATACCTACCCCAACCATCACCGTTCAGGATGATGATTTCTCTGCCAGCCCCATATCCAGTACAGGGGGAACCACACCGAGTGTATTTGCGGATAATGGTGCTGGTGCAGATGATGCTGGCGGCACAGATGCAACAGACCCTTTGGTTGATGATAACATTAGCATTACAAGTGATGGCGGCATGACAGGAGCGACGATCAATCCTGATGGTACGATCAATGTTCCACCGGGAACGGCGGCAGGTACTTACGATGTGCAGTACCGGATTTGTCTGGCATCCGATAATTCTATTTGTGATGTGGGTCTTGCCAGAATTGTGGTGAATAGTTGTGTTGTTACTAAGACTATGATTACGGTTATTAAGAATTAACAAACTTTATAGATAAAATTAACCCATAGGAAACCTCATGACGGAATGTTGCGGGGTTTTCTTTTTTATACAAATTCAAAACAAAAAAAAAATTAGCCCTCTAAACAAACCCAATTGACCTGATTTTTGCGTTAGCTAGAAAGTTACAAATCAATTGCAAATCCGATCTCACCTATACCTCTCGGTAACATATCAAGCAGTTACCCTTAAGTATAAATTACAACACGGCGATTCAAATCCGAAAACGATACTGGCAACACGGCAACGCTATAGATACGATTAAGCTCTACCTTTACAACTACACTAAATTACTACGGTGAAAATATCTACTACTACTACTAAAAAATCGAGAAAGGGCATTATCCCAACTTCCTTTCTCCTCCTATTTTTTCTTTTTGTCGCTTCGCCCAATGCGAACGCGGACTTTTTTAGTTGGCTGAAAAATTTAGCCCCGATAGGCAACAACAAAGAAACGATAAATCAGAAAGCAGAAAGCACATTGCTTACCCCTACAGATTGCTACACTATTGCAGACAACTTCAATGTCCAATCTTTTTC
>JAHDGC010000395.1 GCA_020627865.1 Saprospiraceae bacterium
CGTAACGGATTTCCCTCCGGCATTCGGCCCACTCAGCATCAGGATTTTATTACTCCCTTGAAAAGTCAGATCAAACGGGATCGTCTTTTTACCCAGTTTCCGATTCTTTAAATATAACAACGGGTGGAAAGCTTTTCGCATTCCGATAAATGGCTCCGCCTTTAGCTTGGGCATGTTCGCATCCAATCGGCTGGCCAGCTGTGCTTTGGCCTGTATGATGTCAAGGCGCACCAGAATTTCTTGGTATTTTTTGATTAAGGAAATATAAGGCCGCAATAATTGACACAGTTCCTTCAAGATTTTATAAATCTCCCGTTTTTCATCCGTTTCAAGGTCAAAAATATCATTATTGATCTCGATAATGGGATCAGGTTCAAGGAAGGTTGTTTTTCCAGTTGCAGATTCGTCATGGATAATACCCCGGATTTTGCGCTTGTGTTCAGAAGGTACACTCAGTACCCTGCGACCATTCCGGAAACTTTCTACGGTATCGCTCAGCCAGCCCTTAGATCTGTATTCGTTGATGAGCTTGCGAAAAACTTTATCCAGTTCCCCCCTTTTGGAAATGATGCTTTTTCGGATACGCATCAATTCGGGAGAAGCGTCGGGGCGAATCTGGCCTTTTTCATCCAGCACCTTATCTATAGCATCCATCAAGGCATCATCTACCGTAATTTGGGATATGATTTCCAATAAGTGAGGATATGCTTTTTGGTTGAGGCTGCTTTCAAAGAATTTGTGAATGGCTCGAATGATCTGCAAGGTCGCATTGATGCGTTGCAAGGCTTCTTCGGGTAAGACATAATCCACGACTTCCAGTTTTTTCAAATCCGCCGCCAATTCATGATAGGCTGCTAGGGGAATATGTTCTTTGGCTTCAAAACTTTGCTTATATTCTAAAACTTCAACCAATCGTCTTTCCAGTATAAATTTCTGGGTTTCCAATTGGATTTTATTTATGTATGCTTTTGCCTGCGTTCCTAGGCAATTCGATTCAAGAATTTCAATAATTTTGTCAAATTCCAGCTTCTCGTATAAATCTTTAGGTTCTAAATACATCACTTCTATTTCAAATTTCCTGCAATTTGCGAAAAATGTGTATAATAATCAAATGTGTTTTGGAGAACAAAAATTATATTTGCCTGAATTTTGTAATTCTGTGATTAATGGAGCCGGTGCTACGCACCTCATACATTTTTTCGGGAAACCTGTTTCTACAAATGGGGTCGCTCCTCTGGAGCTATGAATATGGATACCCTCAAGGAATTGGTCGAATGAGGCACAGCGTGCCGACTCCATTTGTAAAACACGTGAATTCATAAATATTCCATGAGGTGCAGCGCACCGACACTATTTTATTTCGAAAAATGCTAAAATTAAACATTCTATGGCGAATACCTATACCCAATTATATATTCAAATTATATTTGCCGTTAAAGGAAGACAAAACCTAATCCCTCAAAAGCACAAAGCAGATGTCTATCGTTATATTACAGGTGTCATTCAGAAACGAAAACATAAATTATTAGCCATTAATGGTATGCAAGATCATATTCATATTTTTCTAGGGTGGCATCCTTCGCAAAGCATTTCGGATTTAGTAAACAATATAAAAACAGCATCGACCAAACACATAAAAGAACAAGATTGGATGCCTTTTGCATTTTCATGGCAAATTGGATATGGTGCATTTTCTTATTCTCGTTCGCATATTGATGCTGTGGTCAAATATATTTTAAATCAAGAAGAACACCATAAAAAACGTACTTTTCGGGAAGAATATCTCGACTTTTTGAATAAATTTGACATTCCATTTGAAGAACAATATTTGTTTGAATTTTATGATTAATGGGGACGGTTATAGAGAAGCATCACCAATTGTCGTTTGGTGCCGGTGCTACGCACCTCGCATTTCTCTATGGATAATTATCTCTGCTACAAATGGGAGCGCTCCTCTGGAGCTATGAATAGCGATACCTTCAAGGAATTGGGTCAATGAGGCACAGCGTGCCGTCCCCATTTGTAGAACATAAATTTATACATCGTTCTATGAGGTGCAGCGCACCGACGCCATTTGTCATCTACCGAATAATGGTTTGACATAATCATCATTTTAAAAATAAAATACATTGGCAGCAAACACATTCGGACATACCTTCCGTATCACAACCTTCGGAGAATCGCACGGCACCGCAATCGGGGTCATCATTGATGGATGCCCAGCAGGACTGGAAATTGACGAAGCATTCATCCAACATGAGCTTGACCGGCGACGGCCTGGGCAATCCACCATTGTAACCCAACGCAAGGAGGAAGACAAATTTGAAATCCTTTCCGGCGTTTTTGAAGGCAAAAGTCAAGGAACGCCTATTGCTATTTTTATCAAAAATAAAGATGCGCGCTCCAAAGATTACAGTCACATCGCGGATCGGTTTCGGCCTTCCCATGCTGATTTTACGTACTTTGCCAAATATGGCTCCCGTGATTATAGGGGTGGCGGGAGGTCATCCGCACGTGAAACGGCCTGTAGGGTTGCCGCAGGTGCCGTTGCTAAACTCATCCTTAAAAATGCTGGGATTTCGATACAAGCCTATGTCAGCCAAGTGGGTAAGCTCAAACTGGAAAAAACATACAAAGAACTTGATCTGGCACAAACAGAATCCAATCCCATCAGGTGTCCAGATGAAGCGATGGCAGAAAAGATGATTGATTTGATTAAAACCATCAAAAAAGCTGGAGATACCATTGGCGGTGTGGTAAACTGTGTCATTTCCGGTTGCCCGCCTGGATTGGGAGAACCAGTGTTTGATAAATTGCATGCGGAGTTGGGTAAAGCAATGATGGGAATTAATGCAGCAAAGGGCTTTGAATATGGTTCTGGCTTTGCTGGTGTGGAAATGCGGGGTTCGGAGCACAATGATCGTTTTTACAAAGAAAATGATGCAATCAAAACGGAAACCAACTATTCCGGTGGCATTCAAGGCGGCATCAGCAATGGTATGGATATTTATTTTAGGGTAGCTTTTAAGCCCGTGGCCACCATTATCCCCGAGCAAGATTCTTTAAATGAAGCTGGGGAAGCAGTAAAAATTGCCGGAAGGGGAAGGCACGATCCCTGTGTCGTGCCTAGAGCTGTTCCTATTGTTGAGGCGATGACTGCTTTGGTGTTGGTGGATTATTTATTACGGAATCGTAATTCGAGGGTTTAGCGACCATATTTTTTCATAACATTTTGACAATCATCATATTATTTCATATATTGCCTTTGATTAACATGATTTAAACTAGAGAAGACATTAAACAAACCATACATTTTTTTGAAGGGATCAATAAATTTTATTGAGATTAATGTATTTTATTTTGATAAATAAATCCATTAATTAAACCAAACATGAAAAAGACCTCCCAATTCAAAAGCCTTTTCACAGCAACTTTTCTACTTTCTTTCTCCTTGATTAGCTTCGCCCAACAATCTCCCCAATTGCCCTCAGTAAACATGGGAGATGGAGAATGCTATGCAAAATTTGTAAAACCAGCTACATACGAAGATGTCACCAAAAAAATCTTGGTAAAAGAAGCTACCCAGAAAACGGAGCGCATTCCTGCACAATACGAAACCGTTAATGAACAGGCTTTGGTCACACCAGAGCATATTGTAAAACTTCCGGTTGCGGCAGTGTATGAAACCGTAGAAGAAAAGGTGATGATAAAGCCGGAACGCAAAAAGCTGAAAAAAATACCAGCAGAATATGAAACCGTAACGGAGCAAATTCTGATTAAGGAAGCCGCTACCAGATATGTTCCTGTTCCGGCAGTTTATGAAACCGTTGCAGAAAAGATACTGATCGAACCGGAAAGTAAAAAGCTGGCTATTACTCCAGAAACTTATCAAGATGTTACCGAACAAATCATCACTAAAGAGGCTGGAGATAAAATGATTCCTATTTCTCCAGAGTTTGAGGATGTAACGGAGCAATATATTATAACGCCTGCTTCGACGAAAACCCTCCAATTGGAACCACAGTACAAATCGGTTTCCGAAGTCATAGAGGTGCAACCTGCTTCGACAAAATGGGTGTTTAGGCAAGGGGATAAAAATTGCCTTTCGGCCAATCCAGAAGATTGCCGGATTTGGTGTTTGGAAGAAATTCCGGCGAAGTACCAGACGATTATCAAAAAAGTAAACATGGGTTGTGATGGTTCCGGTGTAGAAAATTCCGGCTGTAGCCAAACGGTTGAGGTGCCCGCTACGTATGGCACCCGAACCAAAAGGGTTTTGAAAACCCCTGCACAAAGCAGACCGGAAGCGATTCCAGCAGAATATACCCAACTCGTCAAATCCGTTGTCGCATCTCCGGCCGCGACTTCAGAAGAAATTATCCCAGCAGTTTACAAAACCATACAAAAGCAGATCGTCAAGGTTCCGGCTACCTTCAAGGAGGAAATTATTCCAGCCATTTATGAAACCATTACTAAAAAGATTATCAAAACTCCGGAGACTATTGTCGAAGAAATTATCCCCGCCGAGTATACGACAATTACAAAGCAAGTATTGAAATCTTCCGCGAGCACAACGGATGAAACCGTTCCGGCTACCTACGAAACCATCGCAAAAAAAATCATGGCCGAGCCTGCTCGTGAAAGTATTGTTACAATTCCTGAAGAATATGACAATATTACGGAGAAGAAGCTGATACAGGAAGCAGAGATTGTATGGCGCAGGGTCATTTGCGAGAAGCACCTCATTGGTGAAATGGGTAGAAAGATACAACAGGGTTTAAAAGATGCTGGTTTTGATCCAGGGCCTATTGATAATATTATTGGACCAAGGACAAAGGCCGCTATCCGCAGGTTTCAATTGAGTAAAAATTTATACACTGGCCCGATAGATTTTGAAACGGCTTATGCATTAGGAATCGAGGTGCCCAATTATGAACCACCTAAGGGTAAGGAAGCCATTTTTTATGCGGAAAATGCGGATACACCTGAAACCAAGGTCATCGCCGTCACTGGAATAGCTGAAGCGCCAACGGGGAATGAAGCAAACAAAGCCAAGGAAAATACAACCTCCGCAAAAGAAGAAAGGCCGGCTGATTTGGACAAGGCTGCCGAGGAAAAACAAGTACAGGATGATGTGTCAAAAACAGATGACGCTCCAAATGATTCTTCGGAAGAAAAACAGGATAAGGAACCTGCTTCTAAAAAGGAAAATACTGGGGATACCGGCGGCACGACGATGTCTTCTAAGGAAGTTTCCATGCTGGAAGAGATCAACCTTATGCGTGCTGATCCTGCCGGATATATTCCGCATGTGGAGGCTTACCTCAAGAAGATACAAGACGATGCTTTTTGGGATGATAGCTATAAAAATCAGGAAAAGACTGCTGCTATGGAGTTGATTGCAGAACTGAAAGAACTTGGTACCTTGTCCCAATTAAAGGCGCATCAGGGTTTGTATGATGCCAGTGTAAAGCATGGGGAAGATTTGAAGCAAATGGGTCGGATGTCGCATGTGGGTAGTGATGGCAGGCATCCTTATCAGCGGGTGCAGCAAGAGGCCAAGTTGTCTGGTGGTACGGAGAATCTTGTGGGTGGCGGTGTTGATGTGCGGGAGTCCGTCATTATGTTGTTGGTGGATTCTGGTATTCCTAATCGTGGGCATCGTAGGGCTTTGCTTGATCCGAAATGGACCTATGCTTCGTGTCATGAGGTGGGGATGGTTGGTGAGCAAAATGATAGTTGGGTGCAGATGTTTGGAGTGGATTAAGAGGAGAGAATAGAGACCGCTGCGCTGCGAGAGTAGAGATCGTTCCGCGGTCGGAACTGAGAGACCGCCACGCTGCGCATGAGCCGTCAGAGGTCAAACCTGCCTGTTCCTGCGGACACCCAGGCAGGCGCTGCGCTGGTTGAAATTTGGGGAATGTGGCAATTTCTAATCATTTTGAATCTGGTCGTTAACTTGGGGTTAATGACCAGATTTTTTTACTCCACCGCCAAAGCTTTCTCCACCAAAAACTGCTTCACATCCTCTCCTACCCTTTGCGGGACTTCCTCCATTGGAACATGGCCGATGCCATTATAGATAATCAATTCGCTATTAGCAATATCTTCCTTGAAACGATGTGCATTTCTTACGGGGATGAGTTTGTCCAGTTCGCCCCAGAGGATCAGTGTCGGTTGGGTGATGTTTTTGATCCTATGGGATTGCTCATTTCCAACGCCGACCATTCTGCCATTTAAAGCCTTTCGGTTTCCGGAGCGGAGCAGCATTTCGAAGTAGCGGTTTTCCTTCTTTGGGGTGACATCTGCGGGGTCGGCATAAGCAGCCAGGGCGGTTTTGCGGACAATACTTTTAGGCGTTATTTTTTCTAACAATCTGGCCGTAAATGGGTTGGAAGCAAGACGGAAACCCAGCGGTAAGGGTTCGTCTTTGGTATGTGGATAGCCGCTGGCATCGAATAGGATTAACTTTTCTACCTTTTGGGGTTGGTGCAAGGCATAGGCCCAAGCCAGTTGCCCACCGAAGGAATTACCGGCCAGATGGAAGGAATCCAGTTGGAGTTCTTCAAAGAAAGCATCTAGGAAACGCATGTAAAAAGGGAGGGAATACTCATTATCGGCATGCGGCCCAGTCAGTCCAAAGGCAGGAAGATCGAGGCTGATGGTTTGGTAATCGCCCTTGATTTCTTCAATCAATTCCTCCCAAGCATGAAGGGAAGCACCGGTTCCATGGAATAAAACGATAGGGGTGCCCGTTCCGTGTATGCGATAGTGGACGGGCATGCCCATGATTTCGATATGACGGGAATCGGGATAGCTGTAGGCAGCTTTTAGTTTTTCGTAGGGGATGTCTTCGTGGTAGTTGAGAATACAAAATCCAGCTAACAGTATGGCTATGC
>JAHDGC010000396.1 GCA_020627865.1 Saprospiraceae bacterium
TATCGAACAAAACACTTACGTCTTATTCATGAATGTGATGAAAGCAGGATTTTCTTATGAACCTGAAGAATGGGCTTCGGATACGGATTTGTATGGACAGAATCTTTTTGATATTCTTGAAGGACAGGGCGCCACAATGGTGCGCTCTTTTGAAACGGATGGTTCTTATCCCTATATTTTTCTTTATCAAAAAGATAAGGGTGTGCTAGGGGAGAAGAGAGCTTATAATTATGAAGAATTGCTAGAGTTGTCCCATGCCATTCCAGGAAACTGGGATAGGGGATATATTGATTCTCCAAATATTGGTCCCGCAAAAAGTTGGGAAACCCTGACCTGGGATTATTCCGCTGCGGACAACCTCGAAACGGATTTGGTTTCTATTGATGTGTATGGAGTACAAAAAACAGGAGCGGTAGATTTGTTGCATACCGTGACCAGTCAGGATACGAGCCTCGCGCACATTGATGCCGGTACGTATCCCTACCTGAAGTTGCGTTATAATGCCAAGGATTCGGTTTGGTTATCTTGTCCCCAGCTTGATTTTTGGCGGGTCAATTATCAGGGGATTCCGGAAGTTGCCCTCAATCCCAATATTGCCTATGAGTTCCGCAAGGACGATGTCATACAAGGAGATGATATTTACCTGAAAGTTGCCATAGAAAATATCGGGCAATATGATATGGATAGCCTCTTGGTGAAATATACGGTTACGGATTTTGAGAACAATGAAATTGCCAGCTATGAAAGAAATGCCCCGATGGCAGTTGGTAACAATTATACAACCGATTTTAGTTTTAATACCAAAGATTTGCGCGGGCAAAATCGCTTGGTGGTAGAGGTGAATCCGGATGACGATCAACCTGAACTGTACCATTTTAATAATATAGGGGTAAAGGAATTTACCGTTATTGAAGATGTTCGTAATCCTATATTGGATGTAACTTTTGACGGGGTGCACATCATGGATGGCGATATCGTTTCTGCTAGGCCGGAGGTGTTGATCAGCCTCAAGGATGAAAATGAATTTTTGATGCTCAACGATACCAGCTTGTTCAATGTATTTATCCAATATCCGGACGAGCATGCGATCCGACCTGTTTATATAGATAATGACATCCTTACCTTTTTTCCCGGGGATGAAAATTCCGGTAACAAGGCACAATTATTTTATCGCCCGACCTTTGAACAAGATGGGGTTTATACCTTAATCGTACAGGCCGAAGATCGGAGTGGGAATCAGTCCGGTGGCCTTGATTATAAAATTCGCTTCGAGGTCATTACGGAATCGAGTATTTCTAATGTCCTGAATTATCCTAATCCATTTTCTACCGCCACTAAATTTGTCTTTACCCTGACGGGGCATGAAGTGCCAGAAAGGATGAAGATTCAGATCATGACCGTTTCCGGTAAAATTGTCCGTGAAATTTCTAAGGAAGAATTAGGGCCATTGCATATTGGTAATAATATAACGGATTTTAGTTGGGATGGTACGGATGAATATGGAGACCGCTTGGCTAATGGTGTCTACCTATATAGGGTAGTGACCCAAAAACAGGATGGAACAAGTTACGAAAGTTTCCAAACCTCCGCGGATAAATACTTTAAAGCCGGCATGGGGAAAATGGTGCTATTACGATAATACTGCAAACATTAAATATTATATAATGGGGTCGTGATCACTTACGACCCTATTTTTTTGCCCCTATGGCAGCATTTTTACTCTAAATATAGTTAATATTGTATATGTAACCCTTATCCTTGCTATGGAGAACGTGTTGCGTGAGTATACTTATTGTATGCCCTGTGCAACACTATTCTTATCTTTATAGTTAATCACCCATTCATATCTGTTATATTTTTATGAATTATTTCGTTGCTCGGGCAGCGTTTCTTTCATACAGGTAATCTTGTTGATGTCTGTTGTGTTTATTTGATATTGAAAAAAACATATTAGTTTATGCTTTTTATTTGCCAAAATCTATTTTAAGACAAATATTATTACCCCTATTGCGGTATTCTTAATCAAATAGAACAGAAAAAAATGTATTTTTGTTATAAAATAACAGATATTATTACTAATTTTATCAATCCCCTGACCAAGTCAAGTGATTTATTATATCATTTCGGGCAAGTTCATGTGTGTATTTTCAAGTGATTTCTCTTATAATCGACTGATATAATATTCTTTTTACACAAGTATTGTTTCTAATGTGATAGAAATTGGAAAATGATGTGCGGGTGTGTAAAATCATAATCAAGAAATTTAGGTATTTATTTTTAATAAAGAAATTCGATTTTATTACAACTTGATCGGGTTTCATAATTTGTTTTTTTTAAAACAAAAGCTTAGACTATGATTGATTTTGCTCCGGCAATGACGCTGTCATCTGCCCCTGTTACCCCTATGTGTAAAACTATTGGAAAATTAATTGCAAGGATTACATTTCTTACCTTTTTTGTATTGCAATTTCATTTTTCAACATTTGCCCAATGTTCCTATGAATTGGACAATGCTCATTTTAATGGGCAACCTATCGAGCTTTCTTCCATTACGAAAACGGGTTCTTCTGCTTATTGGTTTGCCTTCACGGCAGATTCCAAAGCCTTTACCTTAGACATTGATTTTTCTGGAGATGTTGTCTTCCATATCGGGGAGGCAGTTGCCAGTTCCTGTGAGCGAGCTTCGGTTCGTAAATTGGAACATGTTAGCCACAAAATTAGAAGTGGAAATCGATTTTCTACCAAAACATTGGAGAGGGGGAAACGATATTATGTTGTTATCGGATCTCCTGAAATCGGGAACAATACAGTTGCCTTTCACAACTTCATTAAACCCAGCAACGATATAGTCAAACCCCATAAAGGAAAAACGCTTCCGGATCCCGCCATGGTGCAGGAGCCGGCACCCACGTTTACAGGGGATGCTAAAGTTGCTAGAGCATCTAATGCACCTCGAAAACAATACGAAATAACACGCGAGCAATTGGAGGCAGACATCAAGTGGCTTCAAGAAAAAATTGCTGCCTATGAACTTAGGCCAGATCAAAATGCAGGCGAGCTGAATAAGATGAAAACGGCACTTGCAAATTGGATTAAGCGATTAGAAAATATAGACTAAAATAAATAAAAGATAAAAAATAAGTTCCATCAATTAAAGTCATAAACTGCTGATCGGCAAGTGCATACTTTTTACCCTGCCCGCATACGCAGTCAGGCAGGTTTGGAAACTTTATCTTTTTAATTTTAAGAGGCTAGCCCTAGTCATTTAGACAAAACAAACTTTTGACAAACATTTACTCAAATACTTCATTATGAAGAATATTTACTTCCTTCTTTCCTGCTTCATATTATTTTTCTGCTTTTCTTATAATATTGATGCACAAAATACAACATGTGCTGACCCGCTCCCTTTCTGTGCTGACGTGGGTTATGCTTATCCCGCTAACTCCGATGGTACGGGTAATGGCAACGGCCCACAAGCTTCTACGGTTGATGGGGCTAATGATTATGATTGTCTTTTCACAACTGGAAACCCAGCTTGGTTTTATGCGGTTGTTGACGGTGCTGGTAACTTTGTCATAACACTTTCCAACACAGCCAATATTGATATTGATTTTATTCTCTATGGACCATATCCTGATTTGAACACCGCAATTGGTGATTGTGATGGGGATGCGCCTGGCAATGGTCCTGATGTCAATGGTTATGGTAACCCCGCTGGTGAGATTGTGGACTGTAGCTATTTGACCGATGCAACGGAATTTGTGGATATACCCACTGCCAATGTCGGGGATGTTTTTGTCCTATTGATTACAAACTACGCCAACCTGCCTACGGATATAGAAATCCAGCAAACGGGTGGTACGGGTTCCATGAATTGCGACATCATCACTTGTGATGCAGAGGCCGGAAGTAATACCGTAGGAACATCCGGAACATTAAACGGAGGGGAAGTTTTCCTTTGTACAGGGGATAATTTTAGTGTGCTTACGAATGGAGATTTTACACTTCCTCCAAATGAACCGGGAGAAGAAGCCGAGTTAATGTACGCGATTTATGATACACAACCTCCTGCGGATCCTGACCCATTAAATGACCCAGGGTATTCTGGATCACTATGGACATCAGAGGATATTCAGACTAATGGTCCTTTTTCCACGAATACAGGTGGCGGTATTCCGGCGGCCTTGACCGGAGCCGGAGTTGTCGGTAGTAACAACGGAACAACCGTTTGGTTTGTTCCGGTTACGACGGATGATGGTGATAATAATGGAAACCCTAATGGGGTAATTAATGTAGATCAAAATGGAGATAACTGCTACGATACTTCTCCGGGAATTTGTGTGAATTATCTATTGGATATTGTCGCAACACCTATTGTGGATTGTAATTCAACCACGGCTTCTGGTTCCATCGAATTTCTCGTTTCTGGTGGTGCACCTGCAACAGATGGTACCAACTTTACCATTACCAATTGTGGAAATGGTACTTTAAGTACGACAAGTGTGCCCAATAACGGTAGTGTAACCGTAAATAACTTGACTGATGGGAATACGGCTTGTATTACCGTTACGGATAGATTTGGCTGTACTCAAACATTTTCCGAAACGTTTAATTGTGGTGCGGATGCTTGTTTGATTAACTCTTCCCTTACGGCAAATCCTCCCGCAACTTCCTTCCCGAATGATTTATATCCGCCGGGAACGACCGTGGAGTTCTGTTTTGAAATTTCAGAATATCTCGAATTGAATTGTAACTTCCTGCAAGGGATCGTGCCAACCTTCGGGGATTGTTGGGATATTTCCTCGACCGCAGAACCCCAAGTCACGGTTCAACTCGTGACAGCAGGTACCGTAAACTTCAGTTTCCCGAACCCTGACCCTGGGCCATGTGATGATTTTGCCCCTGCCGGAGTTTGGAACTGGTATACCGGTGGTGTTACGGAGAATGTCACGGGAGCAGATGTTGGTGCTGGTTGGTTCTTTACGACAAATTATTCTTCTATTCCATATGATTTTTCTTGTAATGCAGAAACAGACCCAGATGGTAGTTTTGGAGATGGAGACCTACCTTGTGATGTCAATAATCCGCCTAGTACGACGAATACCTACTGGAGAGTTTGTTTTGAATTGACCACAATAGATGGTGGGTTCAATGTTTGTGATGGGAATACGGATTGTTCTGTTAGTGTTAAAACATACAGTGATGGACAGATTGGTGCATGGACGGAGTTGAGTTGTACGGCAGACCAAACGGTAGACTATTCGGCAGAACTTTGTTGTATAGATGTACCAAATGTGAATAATGTTACGGTTTGTGAAGGCGATGATATTATCCTTTCTGGAACCAGTCTATATGATATTAACTGGTATGATGATCCAAATGCACTGCCTGTAGCGACGGGAAACCCTGTTAATGTGGGAACACTTGCGCCAGGAACGTATACATGGTATGCCGAAGCCAACGATGGTGGTTGTCTTAGTGAAATGACCCCATTTACCATTACGGTTAATCCATTACCAACGGTTACTTTTGCTTCCGTCGAGCCGGTGATTTGTGAAGGGGAATCCATCACGCTTTGTGTTACTGTTACAGATGGTACGATCATCCAATGGACAGGTCCGGGTGTTAATGGAGCTACAACAACATGTGTGACGGTTTCTCCTACAAATGATGCAACTTATATCGTTACCGCCAATAGTAATTTTGGTTGCGGTACGGTTTCCAGCCAGATTCCGATTGGCGTGGAAACATGTTGTGAGGCAGAAGCCGGAGCCTTCAACCCGCCAGGCACCTTTACAGCTTGTCCGGATGGCTCTATTAGTACTTCCGTTACTGGAAATGCCCCACCTCCGGAGTATGCTACCGTATATTTCTTAATTGATGGAACAGGTAATATTTTACTAACATCCACCGATGGAAACTTTACGACTCCAATTCCTGCAAGCTGCCCAGGAAACTACCAGATTTGGGCTTATAATTACCTTATTGGTGGGGATGCTGACCCTAATCCAACCAATATTGGTGTACTCATTCCGAACTGTACAGGGGGGGAGAATTCTCCGCAATGTTGTGATTTGCAACAAGGCCCTTTGGTAACGGTTAATGATACGGAAGCTCCTGTGTTCATCAATCCACCAGCAGATATAACTTATTTATGTCAAGGTGATGTGCCGGAACTTACTCCTCCGGATTTAGGATATACGGATAATTGTATTACCGCAGGTACGGTAGCGGGAACCCAAGTTATTTCTGGTGATGCTTGTAATGGAGCTATAACTAGAAATTGGACGATTACGGATAATTGTGGCAATACGACTACACATGAACAGGTGATTACGATTCAAGAAACAGAAAACCCTGTATTGACTGTTCCGGGAGACGTAACTGTTTTATGCGATAATATTCCAGTAGCTGGAACACCAACCGCAACGGATAACTGTGATACGAATGTTTCCATCACTGGCCCTGTAGAAAACCAAACGGCAGGTTGTCCTTATACCATAACCAGGACTTGGACAGCCACGGACGATTGTAACAACACAGATGTGGCCACACAAACCATAACCGTTAATGATAATGCAGCTCCTGTCTTCTACCAATTCGCTCCTGCAGACCTGACCGTAGAATGTGATACAGGGCCTCCAGCAGGTCAACCACTAGGTTATAATGATAACTGTAGTACAGCGGGCTTTGCAGATCCTGTAGATAGTGCCCCAGCTGGAAGTTGTCCAGGAGTGATCACCAGAACATGGACGGCGACAGATGATTGCGGGAATACGGCAACGCAAACACAGCTCATAACAGTAGATGATACGGTTGCGCCTGTTTTCCAAGTCGTTATACCAGATGTTACCGTAGAATGTATAGATGATGTGCC